>JASLHV010000425.1 GCA_030153205.1 Roseiarcus sp.
GCCTTCGATCGTCTTGAGGAATGCGGCCTGTACTTCGGCGGGCAGGGATGTCGAAATGCCGTTGGGATAGACGGTTGGATCGTCGAGCCCTTCCGGCTCCAGGAAAATCTGATGCGATTCCCGGTCGGGGAAGCGGACGACCTTGTCCTCGATCGAAGGGCAATAGCGAGGACCGCGTCCGGAAATAGCGCCCGAATAGACCGCAGTGCGATGCGCATTTTCCCGCACGATCGCATGCCCGACGGCGTTGGTGCGCGTGATGTGGCAGGGAACCTGCGGCGTCGTGATCTTCTCCGTCAAAGCCGAGAATGGCTCGGGCGGATCGTCGCCGGCCTGAACTTCGAGACGCGCCCAATCGATGGTCGCGCCATCCAAACGCGGCGGGGTGCCTGTCTTGAGACGGGCGAGCGTGAAGCCAGCCGCGTCGAGACTCTTGGCGAGACCAATCGAAGGTCGGTCGCCGTGGCGTCCCGCCGACGTGCGCTGCTCGCCGAGATGGATGACGCCGCGAAGAAACGTGCCTGTCGTAATGACGAGCGCGCCACAGGCAATCGTTCGGCCGTCGGCGAGATCCAGCGAGACGATGCGGCCATCAATCGCGTGGAAATTCTCGGCCTCCGCTTCGATCAAAGTCAGGTTCGGCGTCTCTCGCATCAGGCCGAGCATGGCGCGTGCATAGAGCTTACGATCAGCCTGCGCGCGCGGCCCCTGCACTGCCGGACCCTTCCGGCGATTGAGAACCCGGAACTGAATACCCGCTGCGTCGGCGGCGCGACCCATCAGACCGTCGAGCGCGTCGATCTCGCGCACGAGATGACCCTTTCCCAATCCGCCGATAGCGGGATTGCACGACATGGCGCCGATCGTCTCAATCCGCTGCGTGACAAGCGCTGTCGATGCGCCAAGACGCGCCGCCGCCGCCGCCGCCTCGCATCCGGCGTGACCGCCGCCAATTACAACGACATCGAACCTCATCACCATTGTCTTCCGTGTTTCACGTGAAACATTCACTTACTTGCCGATGCACAAACGCGAAAAAATCTCGCCAAGCACATCCTCAACATCGATCCGCCCAGCGATCCGCTCCAGGGCCCGCGCCGCGAGGCGCAAATCTTCGGCCAACAGCTCGGGCGCCTCGGGATCGGCCGTCATCGCCTGCTCCAGGTTCACCAGCGCCTCCTCGAAGGCGGCTCGGTGACGCGCCATGGAAATTAAGCTCTGATCCGCGCCGGACAATTGCTCTTCAGCCGCGGCGGCGATCGAGTCAAGCAATTGGTCGATTCCTTCGCCAGTCTTGGCCGAGATGGCGAGGACGCCCGGCGTCTCCTCCTTCGGCTTCAAATCCGCCTTGGTCCGAACCATCAGGCGCGGCGCCTTCAAAAGGCCTTCAAATGCCGCGTCGAACAACGCGCCGTCGCTAAGCCAAAGAATGACATCGGCGTCCGCCGCCCGCCGTTTCGCCCGCGCAACGCCCTCTTTCTCGATGGGATCTTCTGTTTCGCGAATGCCTGCGGTATCGATCAAGACGATTGGCAGGCTACGCAATTCCAAATGGACCTCGAGCGTATCGCGTGTCGTTCCGGGAATGTCTGAGACAATGGCGATGTCGCGTCTGGCGAGCGCATTCAGCAGCGTCGACTTGCCGACATTCGGCGGCCCGGCAATCACGACATTGAAGCCGTCGCGAAGCCGCTCGCCACGATCGGCGTTGCGCAAAATCTCTCGCAAGCGCGTGGCGACAGAGGCGGCGCCGACTTTCGCTTCGCCGATCGTCGCCTCATTCACATCCTCTTGGTCCGAGAAGTCGATCGCCGCCTCGACGCGGGCCATGGCGTTGAGAATGTCCGTGCGCGCGGCATCGGCTTCGCGCGACAAAGCGCCGCCCGCGATACGCAACGCCTGACGGCGCTGCGCCTGCGTCTCCGCATCGACGAGATCGGCGAGGCCCTCGACCTGCGACAGATCCAGCTTACCGTTCTCAAAGGCGCGCCAAGCAAATTCTCCCGGCTCGGCAGGCCTGAGATCGTCAAGCGCCGCAAGCGCCGCAGAGACGCCGGCTAATACGGCGCGCCCCCCGGTAACATGAAGCTCCGCCGCATCTTCGCCGGTATAGCTGGCGGGACCTGGGAACCAAAGAACAAGTCCACGATCAAGTTCTTCCCCAGAAGCCGGATTTCGCAATGTTTTCAATGTCGCTCGCCGCGCTGGCGGCGGCGCCGCCCCGATCAACGCGCATAGAGCGCTCCGGCAGGAGGGCCCGCTTATGCGGACAATCCCCACGGCGGCCCGGCCCAATCCGCTCGCCGGAGCAAATATCGTGCGTCTCTCTTTCCGCGACGCATACATGGAAAGCCGACCTCTTCAACGGGACCTACGGCGAGCAGACCTGATATGGCGCCGCCGGCTATATTGCATAGCGACCCTATCGACTATATGAGCGACGGCTCCCTTGTCGCCAAAGCGATCTTCCGTGACGTCAAATCTCCCCCTTCACCTCAGGCGCCTTGAATCGGAAGCAATTCACATAATGCGTGAGGTTGTTTCTGAATTTAGCAATCCAGTGATGTTATATTCTATTGGCAAAGACTCGAGCGCGATGCTGCATGTCGCGCTCAAAGCTTTCCACCCGGCGCCCTTGCCTTTCCCTCTTCTTCATGTCGACACGACTTGGAAGTTTAGGGAGATGATCTCGTTTCGCGACGAGACGGCGA
>JASLHV010000455.1 GCA_030153205.1 Roseiarcus sp.
GGTACCTGGTGGTGCAACAGCGGCGCGGATTTCGATCCTCCCTCTTGCGTGCCCGTGCCCGCCGGCAGCTTCGTGCGCCGCATCGCCGGCACGCCTCACTATGACGGCGTCATCCGCGGCCATAAGGAGCCGGTGGTTATCGCGATCTGCGGCATCGCGCCGATCAATTTGAAACTGATGGATCCGTCAAAGCCGCTGGTACGGGCTGTGTGACGGTCAATTGAAGCGCGATGACTTGAGAAATTCCGCGAGTCGTTCCGTCTTCGGCGCAACGAACATCGCCTTCGGATCACCCTCCTCGCCAATTCGCCCCTGGTTCATGAAAATCACGCGATTGGCGACTTCATAGGCGAAACGCATCTCATGCGTGACGAGCAGCATCGTCATGCCGTCAGTCGCCAGGTTCCGGATGACTTGCAGAACCTCCGCGACAAGTTCCGGATCGAGCGCGGACGTCACTTCGTCGAACAACATCAGACGCGGGCTCATCGCGATAGCCCGGGCGATGGCGACGCGTTGCTGCTGGCCGCCTGAAAGCTTCGAAGGATATTGATCCTTGCGCTGAAGAAGGCCGACGCGATCCAGCCAGCTTTCCGCCATCACGCGCGCCTCGTCCTTGCTCTTCTTCTTCACGAGGACGAGGCCAAGCGCGACATTCTCCACAGCGGTCATATGCGGAAAGAGATTGAATTGCTGAAAGGCCATGCCGGTCAAAGCGCGCTGACGGGCGATCTGTTTTTCTGGTTTTCTGCGGCGCAGGCCGTTCTTATTCTCGAAACCGATCTCCTCGCCGTCGATGCGAATCGTACCGTCCTCGAAATCTTCCAGCATGTTGATGCAGCGGAGCATCGTCGTCTTGCCCGAGCCGCTGGAGCCGATGATCGCGACGACTTCGCTGGCGCGCACATCGCAATCGACGCCCTTCAGCACCTCGACCTGACCATAGCGCTTGTGAAGATTGCGAATTTCCAGGAGATTCTGAGTCATTGATACAGGCGCTCTCAGGCTTTGCTGACCCGGCGCTCGACATAGCGGCCAAGGCGCTCGATGGCGGTGTTGATGACAAAGTACAGGACGCCGGCGAGCAGATAAAATTGAAGGCTGAGGAACGTCCGAGAAATGATCTCCTGCGTCCGCAGGAGCAGTTCCGCCACGCCGATCACCGAAAGCAGCGTCGAGGCCTTGACCATTTCGGCCGCCGTATTGATCCAGGGCGGCAATCCGAGCCGCAGCGCCTGGGGCGCGAGAACATAGCGAAAGGTCTGCCCGAAGGTGAGCCCAATGGCTTTCGCGGCTTCCGTCTGTCCCTTGGCGATGGTTTGCAAGGCGCCGCGCGTGATTTCCCCGACATGGGACGAGCAAAATATCGTCAGCGCGAAGACGCCGGCTTGGAACGGCGAGAGATTCACCCCAACCGATCCGAGAATGTAGAAGCTCGCGAGGACGAGGACGAGGACGGGCGTGCCGCGGATGAAATCCGTATAGGCGCGCCCTGCGAAACGCAGAGCCTTGCCGCCATAGGTCAAGACAAGGCCAAGCACGACGCCGAGAATGGAGCCGCAGACGATCGCCAGGCATGAAATGGCGATCGTGACGCCGACGCCATAGAGAAGCGGCCATCGCGCCGCCCAGACAATATCGAAAAAGGAGTGCGGGCCCATCGTCGTCACCGCGACAAAGCGAGGCGCGCTTCGATCTGGCGCAAAATCGCCGCCAGGATCGCGCAGGTCGCCACATAGAGGCCGCTGGCTACAAGCCATGTCTCGACGACGCGAAAGGTCTCGACATTGATCTTACGCGCTTCGAAAGTCAGTTCCGGTACGGCAATGGCCGCGGCGAGCGACGTATCCTTGAACAGCCCGATGAAAGTGCTCCCCAAAGCTGGGAGCACAGCGCGAAACATGATGGGAATGATGATACGAAACCGGATTTGCGTTTCGGTCAGGCCAATGGCGAGGCCGGCTTCACGCATTCCCTTGGGGACGCCGAGAAGACCGCCACGAAAAACCTCGGCGAGATAGGCGCCGGAGTAGATGGCGAGCGCGAGAACGAAGGAATTCGTCTTCGACAGCCGAAGCCCGAGCTGCGGCAGAGCGAAAAACGAAAACAGGACCAACACGAGCAGCGGCGTGTTGCGGAAGATTGTGACATAAGCGCCGGACAGCGCACGCAATACGGCCTGTCGCGATGTCCGCGCAAAGGCCGTCGCCAGTCCAATGGCGCAGCCGATCGCAATGGCGGCGAAGGCCAAAACGAGGCTGAGGCCAAGACCCCAAAGGAGATTATCGAAATTCCGCCAAACGACGGAGAAATTCAGAGTATAGCCCATGCGCCGCCCGATCGTGCCACGCCGCTGGTTTCAATAAACAGCTTAAATTTAGAAGCGAAGCGCTCCCGGCGGGGAGGGGTCGCCGGGAGCTTCGCCGGTCACTTGAATTCGACGGGGAATCCGATTGCCGGCGGAGGGAGGTCCTTTCCGAACCATTTTTTGAAAGAGCCTGCATAGGCGTCAAACTCGACGCCGGTCATCGCCTCGTGCAGCGCGGTATTGACGAAGTTCAGCCAATCCTGATCGCCGCGCGCGACCGCGCAGGCATAGGTCTGCGGGCTCCAGCCATAGCCGGCGTCTTTGTATTTTCCAGGGTTTTGCGTCATGTACCAAGCGACCGAAGATTGGTCGGTGGCGACGGCGTCGGCGCGGTCGGATTCCAGCGCCTGATAGATCAAATCCGGCGATTCATATTGATCGACCTTGGCGTCCGGCAGCGCCTTGTGGACAAGATCCGCAGCATAGACGTTCTGCAGAACCGCTATCGTGATCTTCGCGCCGGCCGCCTTGAGCGCGGCATAGTCGGCGTAAGTACCGCTGGCCTTCAGCATCAAGCCGACGCCCTCGCGATAGTAGGGAATTGTGAAATTGACCTGCTGCGCGCGCGCCCCCGTCACCGTCATGAACTGACAGGTGATGTCGACTTTGCCGGTAGTGATGTTCGGGATGCGGGCGTCCGAGGATTGGATAACGAAGTCGACCTTCTTCTCGTCGTTGAACAGCGCCTTGGCGATGATCTTCGCTATGTCGATGTCGAAGCCCTGCAGCGAGTCGTCGACGCCCTTGAAGTGCCAGGGCGGATTCGTGCTGCCCGTGCCGACGATCAATTTGCCGCGCGCGAGCACATCCTCGAGTTTGCCGGCTTCAGCGCCGCTCGCCGCCAGCGCGAGGCCGCCAACAGTGGCGAGGCCAAAGATCAACTGCTTCCAGTCCATGCTGCGCCCTCTCCGGATGAGTCCGTTATAGCGGACTTAAGTTCTAAATACCGGACTTTTGTAAACCTGCGGGATTCGTTGTCAAGGCGCGCCACAGCATAGGATTTTTGCCGCCGGGGGCTGCCTCGCCATCACAACAGCGTGACGCTCGCGCTTTGCGAAGCGAAGCGGAAAATAGTTCGCCAAGGCGACGTGTTCTTTCTACGCGCTCTCTCATCGAAAGAGACGCGAAAGCGATTCCGCAATTAAGCGAGGTTTGACCATGACATCGCGAACATTCAACCCGCGAACCCTATCTATCGGCGCGCTGGCTGCGCTCGTCGCGACAGCCGTCGTCGCCGTTTCGCCGGCGAGCGCGGCTTTCCGCTCTCATGGCGGCGGCGGCTTTTCATCGCATGCCGGGTTCGGCGGCTTCTCGTCGCACTCCGCCTTCGGCGGCTTCCACCATTTCGGTCCGCATTTCCGCCATCGCTTCGCCTTCGCCGGATTCGGTTTCGCGCCGGGGTACGATTATGGCGATTACGGATATGACGATGGATGCTGGCGGCGCGTCTGGGGTCCCTACGGATGGCGAGTCATCAATGTTTGCTACTGAATTATGAGAGACGCTTCCGCCGGCTGAGAACGCAACAGGCGGAGGCGTTCAGGTTTCCAGAATCGGGCGCGAAGGCCTAGCTTGCTTTGTCTCTCCTTGGGCGCCTTCGCGATGCTGACCCGACGAAATCTTCTCTTCGCCGCGCTGGCGGCGCCGACGATCTGGCGCGCCCGCGCCGCCTTCGCCGCGCCCGCCGACGCCACCGCGCTTCTGCAGCGCGCGATCGACGAAGCGCAACGCGGCGGCCGGGTCGTCACGATCCCGGCCGGCGTCAACCGCGTGTCGCAGCTCAAAATTTCAGGCGATGTGCGACTGATAGGCGCCAGCGCGAGCCGGCTGGTCGCGAACGGGCCTTCGCCCCTGCTCACGATCGAGCGCGCGCAAAGCGTGACAATCGAGAACGTCATTTTTGACGGCGGCGACGCGCCACCCAGCCAGAGCGGACTTATCGAAGTGCGAGACGTCGCCGATCTACAATTCGTCGATTGCGCGATCGCCCGCGCTCCGGGCTACGGTCTAAGACTCGAACGTTGCGGCGGCCGCATCGAGCGCTCGTCCTTTCAAAACCTCTCCCAATCCGCCGTGCATAGCCTCGACGCGACAGGGCTGACCATCGCGGATAATCGCGTCGCCAATTGCGGCGCCAATGGCCTGCAGGTTTGGCGCTCGGCGGCAGGGTACGACGGCTCGATCATCAGAGGCAATCGCGTCGAACGCATTCGCACCGATCCCGGCGGCGATGGGCCCTACGGCAATGCGATCAGCATCTTTCGCGCCGGCAATGTCATATGTACCGACAATGTCGCCCGCGAGGCGGCCTTTTCCGCCATCCGCTGCAATTCCGGCGCGGATGTCCTGATCGCCAACAATAATTGCTTCGATATCGGCGAGACGGCGATCTATGTGGAATTTGCTTTCCAGGGCGCGGTTGTCTCATCGAACCTCGTCGATGGCGCCTCGACCGGCCTATCCGTCACCAATTTCGACCAGGGCGGCCGTCTCGCCAGCGTCAGCGGCAATGTCTTGCGCAATCTCGTCAAGCCGCTGCCGCAGGGCGGCGAGATTTTCGGCGTCGGAATCCATGCCGAAGCCGATACGGCGGTGACCGGCAACGCCGTCGACAACGCTCGTTTCGCGGGCCTGTCGCTCGGCTATGGCGTCGGCCTGCGCGACGTTGTCGCCACCGGCAATGCGCTGAGCGATTGCGGTTATGGGATCGTCGCCTCCGTCGCGCCCGGCGCGGGCGCCGCCAGCATTCGCGACAATCGGATCGTTCGCGCCCGCCGCGGCGCCATAGTCGGAGCGGCCTGGGAAAATATTGTTTCTGCTGATCTTTTGGCCGAGGCGGAGAAATATCCGCTGATCACGATGGCGGGCAACGACATTCGCTGATCCGTTTATTATCCCGATCTAGTTTACAATCATTGCTCAAAAAAGCCGATTATCAATTGCTTCGCTCATGGGCATCCTCGAGGCGCTTTCAGGGGACGGCGTCAGCCTCACCCCGACATCGAGGAGGATGACATGGTTGAGATGCCCCGCGCCGAACAGTTTCGCCCATCAGCCGAGAAGGTCGCGGAGCCGATGGCGCCGACGCCCCCGACGTCCCCTGCCGCGTCGCGCAGCCGCGCGATCAAACGCAGCCTTCTGGCGCTCGGCCTTTTGGCCGGCGTCGCGGGCGGCGCCTATTACGGCTACGATTATTGGACCAACGGCCGCTTCCTCGTCTCCACGGACGACGCCTATGTACAGGCCGATGCGACGATCGTGGCGCCGAAAGTCTCGGGCTATATCGCCGACGTGCTTGTCGAGGACAATCAGCCGGTCAAGTCGGGCCAAGTCTTAGCGCGTATCGATGACCGCGATTTTCGCGCCGCGCTGGACCAAGCTCGCGCCGATGTCGCGGCGGCGGAAGCCTCGGTTCACAATATCGGCGCGGAGATCACGCTGCAGGACGCCGAAATCGCGCAAGCCACGGCGCAGGTCGCGTCGACGAAGGCTTCGCTCACTTTCGCCGAGGCCGATGCCGAACGCTATCGCGATCTCATGAAGACGGGCGCGGGCACGGTGCAACGCGCGCAGCAGACCGAGGCCACGCGCGCCGAAGCCGCCGCTCAGCTTCAGCGCGATCAGGCCGCGCTCACTGCCGCCGAACGCAAGATAGCGGTGCTGACGACCTCGCGAGAACAGGCTGAGGCGCAGGCCGAGCGCAGCCGCGCCGCGCGAAGTCAAGCCGAGCTCAATCTCAGCTATACGACGATAAGGGCCGCCGTCGACGGCGCCGTCGGCGCGCGCTCTCTACGCGTCGGTCAGTACGTCGCGGCCGGAACGCAGCTCATGGCGATCGTGCCGCTCCATGCGGTCTATGTCGTCGCGAACTTCAAGGAAACCCAGCTCGCCGACGTGCAGCCGAACCAGCCTGTCGAGGTCGAGATCGACAGCTATCCCGGCGTGAAGCTGAAAGGTCGCGTCGACAGTCTCTCCCCAGCCAGCGGTCTGCAATTCGCCTTGCTGCCGCCCGACAATGCGACCGGCAATTTCACCAAGATCGTACAGCGCATTCCCGTGAAGATCACCTTCGACGGCGCCGATGTCAGCAAGGTTCTTCGAGCCGGCATGTCGGTCGAACCGACGATCGACACCAAGGCGACGGTGATGGCTGAAAGACGAGCCGCCGCCTCGCCCATGCTCGCGTCGTCGAAATAGGTTCTCTTCTGTCAAGGATATTTTACAGACGCAGAGTAGGATAACGCCGCGGAAACTGAATTTGCAGGTTTCGCGAGGGGAATTTCATTCTCCCGCGAAAACATGACAATCGGACTTCCAGTGGAATGGAAAACAGCAAAATCAACGACTAGCCGATAGTCCCGCCAAGAGTCGACATGCGAGCGAATCTGTCGGAAGATGATGTCGATTGCGGCCCTTCGGGTTTTTGGGACAGTACGGACATAGCCGGTGCGGTCGGCGGCGCAGGCGGGGACGCCGCGCCGGTTCGCCGGGCTTTTGTTTCATAAAGGAGCGGCGCCTCGATGAATGTAGCCGGTTCTACGAACAGTCTCGGTAAGCGCGTCGCCAGCGGATTCCTCTGCGCGGCGAGCGCTCTGGCGCTAGCGGCCTGTAACGCCAAAAACGCTTACGTCCCGCCTCCGCCGCCAAAAGTAGTCGTCGCCCAGCCGCTGCAGCAGCCCGTCAATCTCTACATCGAGCTCACCGGCAACACGACGCCCTTCAACTCCGTCGATCTCGTCGCGCGCGTCCAGGGCTATCTGGAATCGATTGATTACAAGGACGGCGCCAGGGTCGCCAAGGGAACCCAGCTCTTCGGTATTGAGCGCGACACATATCAGGAGCAACTCGACCAGGCGAAAGCCTCGCTCGGCACGGCGGAAGCACAGCATGCCTACAACGAGGCCGAATATCAGCGACAGTCGACGCTCGGTAGACAGGACTTCGCGAGCCAGGCGACGGTCCAGCAGTGGAAGTCCAACGTCGACCAGTCGAGCGCCGCGATCCTCAACGCAAAGGCGCAGATCGAACTCGCCAACATCAATCTTGGCTACACGAACGTGACCGCGCCATTTGACGGCGTCATATCCAACCATCTCGTCGACGTCGGCGCGCTGGTCGGCGTGTCCGGACCGACCAAGCTCGCGACGATCGTACAGACCGATCCGATGTATGTATATTTTAACATGAGCGAGCCGCAGGTGCTCAAGATCAAGGAGACGAACGCCAAGGCGGGCGTCCTCTTCCGGACCACCGACCTTTCGAACATTCCGGTCGAGATCGGGTTGCAGGGGGAGGACGGCTATCCGCACAAGGGACATATGGATTACGCGTCGCCGCAGGTCGATCAATCGACTGGCACGCTGGTCGTACGTGCGCTGTTCGACAACAAGGATCAAACGCTTCTGCCGGGCCTGTTCGTTCGCGTTCGCACGCCGATCGGCCGTCAGGAGAAGGCGGTGCTGACATCCAACGAGGCCATCGGGTCCAATCAGGAAGGATCCTACGTGCTGGTGGTCGGCGCCGACAATGTCGTTCAGCGCAAGATCATCAAGATCGGCGACAAGCAGGGTCAGTTGCGGATCGTCGAGTCCGGACTCGACCCGGGCGATTGGGTCGTGACCGAGGGGATCCAGCGCGCCTTTCCTGGCGCCAAGGTCGACCCGCAGCGTACCACGCTGACCGCGGACGGCGGTAAGGAACCCGCGTCCAAATGAGCGCGCCGCAAGAGAACGATCAGGCCAGCGAAACGTCACGCGAGCAGGTGGGCCGCGCGGGCGCGATTTCGCGCTTCTTTATCCAGAGACCCGTCCTCTCCAATGTGATCGCGTTGGTGGTCGTACTCATCGGTCTCGTGGCCCTCGTCCAACTGCCAAATTCGCAATATCCGAACGTCGTCCCACCGACCGTTCAGGTCACGACCCGCTATCCCGGCGCAAGCGCCCGGACGCTCGTCGACTCCGTCGCGCTGCCCATCGAGCAGAACGTCAACGGCGTCGAGAACATGATCTACATGCAGTCGACGAGCGCCGACGACGGCACCTATACTTTGTCTGTAACCTTCGCGATCGGCACCGACCCCGACAAGGCGCAGGTTCTTGTCCAGAACCGTGTCGCCATCGCCATTTCCTCGCTGCCCCTGGAAGTGCAGGTCCAGGGCGTGACGACCAAGAAGCAGTCGACCTCGATCCTCGAATTCGTTGGTTTGGTCTCGCCAGACAGTCGCTTCGACAGTTTGTTCCTGTCGAACTACGCCGTCATCAACGTGCAAGATGAATTGCGACGCCTGAACGGCGTCGGCGACGTGACGGTTCTCGGCGCAGGACAGTACGCCATGCGCGTCTGGCTGAATCCAGACCTGCTCCAGGCGCGCGGCCTGACCCCGCAGGACGTCATCAGCACCATTCAGCAGCAGAGCCAGGAAGTCACCGCCGGCCAGGTCGGCGCGCCGCCCGCGCCTAAAGGGCAGGACTTTCAATATACCTTGAACCTCAAGGGCCGACTCGACGATCCCTCCGAGTTTGAGAATATCATTCTCAAGGTCAACACCGCGAACGGCGGACAGATCACCCGGCTCCGTGACGTCGGCCGCGTCGAGCTCGGCGCGCAGACCTACAGCGAATCGTTCAATCTCGATGGCCGCCCTGCCGCCGGGATCGCCGTTTCCCTCCTGCCGGAAGCCAACGCCATCGCCGTCTCCAACGAGGTTAAGACGAAGATGGACGAGCTCGCGAAGAGCTTTCCGGACGGCCTCAGCTACGTCATCCCTTATGACACGACAAAATTCGTGCGGGCGGCGATTTACGAGGTGTACCGGACGCTGATCGAAGCCGCCATTCTGGTGCTGATCGTCATCCTCGTCTTCCTTCAGGATTGGCGGGCGATGCTGGTGCCCGCGACTACCGTGCCGGTCACGCTGATCGGCGCGTTCGCGGCCATGGCCGCGCTGGGCTTTTCCATCAATCTTCCGACGCTATTCGCTCTGGTTCTGGCGATCGGGATCGTGGTCGACGACGCGATCGTCATTGTGGAAGGCGTCTCGCGCTATATCGAGCAAGGACTTCCTGGCCGCGAGGCGGCGGCGCGCGCGATGGACGATCTTACGGGTCCGGTTCTCGGCATCACGCTTGTCCTCATGTCCGTGTTTATTCCCGCCGCGTTCCTGCCTGGGTTCACGGGGCAGTTGTATCGTCAGTTTGCGCTGGTCATCGCTTCGACCGCCATCATCAGCGCCATTAACGCGCTGACGCTTAAACCGACCCAGTCCGCGTTATGGCTCAGGCCGCCGAAGCACGGCGGGCGGCGCAATTTTTTCAGTCGCGGTTTTGACGCCGTCTATGGTCGCGCCGAGCGTGGCTATTCGCGACTCGTCGGCGCGATGACGCGCCGCGCCGGCTTGATGGTCGTTATTGCGCTCGCGCTCGTCGGGGTCGCGATTTACGGGTTGAGCCGGGTGCCGACGGCGTTTCTGCCCGTCGAGGATCAGGGCTATCTCATCGTACCGGCGCAACTGCCTGAAGGCGCTTCGAAGGAGCGCACGGACGCAGTTCTGCAACAGATATCGACACTCGCCGGCGCCATTCCCGGTGTCGAGCGTGTCGTCACCGTCAGCGGCATATCCATTCTCGACAACCGGGCGAGCCTCGCCAACGCCGGCGTCGCCTTCGTCGTCCTCAAGGATTGGGACGTACGCCTCAAAGAGCCGGGCCAAGACGCCCGTACGATCAGCGCGCGCCTCAACGGCGCCCTGCAAGGCGTGCC
>JASLHV010000529.1 GCA_030153205.1 Roseiarcus sp.
ACGGACCGTAATCAATTCTGGGTAATTTGTGGGACCCGGGGCTTTCGGCCCCGGGTTACTATTATGCGCAACGCCGCTTCGGCGCCGGGCTTATTTGTGCGCTATGAAGCCCGTCCTTTATACGATCCCGCACCGCCGCCCGGAGAAATTCATGCCGCATTCGAAACGCTTTGGCAGCCGCGAGCTGCGCCACGTCCTTGTCGCCGCCACAGCCCTTTGCTCGTTTCCGCTCGCCGCTTTCGCTGCCGATGCGCCCCCGACGCCCGAAGGCGCGCAAAGCATCGTTAGCGCCCTTAGCCCTTACCTGGGTCAAGGCGCGGCGACGGCGTCGCCCGACGGCGATCATTACGCCGTGACGATTGACGTTCAGAAAATCCTTGCGCCATGGGCGAGCCTGGGCCTGACCGCCGAAGCCGCGCCGGCGAAGCTTAGTTTGACCGAGCAAAGCGACGGATTCTGGCGCGTCGCGATGACAAGCTATCCGCAGATCACCTTCCATTTCCAGGGCGGCGATATGTCGTTCGCCGTCGATGGGTACAAGTTCGACGGCGTCTATGATCCACAGATCCTAGCCTTCAGCGACGGGCGCCTCAGCGCCGATAAAGTCAGCTTCCGATCGCATCGGCAGGAAACCGATCAAACTGGGGAATACGATCAAATAAGCGCGACGCTGAAAGGGCAGGCGGGCGCGGCCGGCGAATATTCCGGAACCGTCCATGAAGATATCAAGAATTACAAAACAACCATCGTCGCCAAGAAGACCGCGGATGCGACCGCGGCGGCGCCGGTGTTTAATATGGAATTTGGCGCTCTCGCGCTTGATGTGGCTCTCGAAAATACTCGCTTGCGTCAGGCGCTCGACCTGTGGCGCTTCATGGTCGCCCATCCCGCCCGTCCTGATCTCGCGGCCAATGAAGATTCGCTGAAAAACCTCTTGCGCGCCCTTTTGCCGGTCGCGGACAAGATCGACGAATCCGGCGCGGCGCAAGATTGGGTCATCGATACGCCGAAAGGACCGATCAAGCTCGGCGGAGCTAAATTTCGAATCGCCGCCGACAAAGTTCCTTCGAAAGGTCAAGTCGAAGTCCATCTCGCCTTTGACAAGATTGCGCCGCCGCCGAATGTCGCTCCGCCCGGCGTGCAGGATCTCGTACCAACAGCGGTCGATCTTGGCGTGAAAGTCAACGGCGTCGATTTTGGCGCTGCCGCCGAGGAAGCGATCAACGACTTGCATCTCGCCGGAGAAGGCCCGGTGATTTCGGATATTGATCGTCCAAAGATTTCAGGAAAGCTGCTAGGCGGCGGAGCAATGGACATCACCGTGCTCCCCTCGCGCATCGTCGCGCCGCAACTCGATGTCACCGTTGAAGGCGCCGTTCAAGTGACAGGCGGCAAGCCGTCCGGCAAGATCACGATTACGGCAAAGAACTTCGATAATACGGTCACCGCAATCAAAGGCGCGGGCTCTTTAGCGACGCCACAAACGCTCGCCGGATTAACAATGGCCAAAGGCCTCGGCAAGGCGGGCGCTGACAATACAACGGTCTGGGTCGTCGAATACGCCGTCGACGGCGCGATCAAGCTGAACGGCCTGCCGCTCGGCAAGGCGCCTCCCCCTTAGAGGGCGAGCGATACGTTTGTACCAAAGAGCGCGTTGTCGGCTGCTTCTCGTAGCGCTGCCAGCCAGGCGCCGAGACCGCGCGCTCTATTGTGGCAGCGCCTGACGGCTGAACAATTGGAACGATTGATTCGAAGCGCCCCGGCGCCCTCTCACTCCTTCGCCATGCTCCCTCGTACCGCAAGTATGGCCAGCGCGGCGGAAATCAGCGCGTTCCAGCCGGCCAGTGAGAGCCCAAGGATGCGAAGTTGCACCTCGTCGCAGGAGACGACCTTGGCGGTCTCGAGCGTCTTCATGAGGTCAGCGGCGCTCGTCGGTCCGGCGATAATCCCGGTGCAGCCCGACGGCCCCGCCCAGAAACGCCATTCGACGCCCGCGTGATAGACGCCGAGCGCGGCGTTGGCGGCGAAGATCAGCGCGAGGCCGATCATACCCGCGGAGACGATGCTCCGCGCTCGTCCCGTCGAGGCGTAGGCGAGGATCGCCGCGAGCGGAACGCCGCCATAATAGGCGTAACGCTGCTTCAGGCAGAGTTCGCAAGGCATGTAGCCGAAGGCCTGGAAAATCCACGCCCCGCCGATCGTCGCGGCGGCGACGACCATGATGAGGACAGCGGTGTTGAACCGCGAATTCGGGGCTAAAGCCTCGACGTTCGACATTTAAAGCACCCGCGCTGCAATCCAGAACCCAGCCACGATCGTGACCGCGATGATCCCCATGAATAGGGCGAAATGACGCTCCAGCGCGACCTTCAGCGTATCGCCGAAAAGATTGAGAGCCCCCGCGAGGATGAAGAAGCGGGCGCCGCGCGTGATGATCGAAAGCAGGACGAAGATCGCGAAATTATAGCCGAGCAAGCCGCTGACGATCGTGACGAGTTTGTAGGGTATCGGCGTGAGGCCCTTGAGCAGGATAACCAGCGCGCCCCAGCGCGCGTAAGTCTCTTTCAGCGCGGCGACGCGATCGCCATAGCCATAGGCGTGGATCAGCCATTGGCCGATCGTGTCATAGAGCAAAGCGCCGATCGCATAGCCAAGGATACCGCCAGCCACGGAGGCGACGGTGCAGATGGCCGCATAGCGCCAGGCGCGCTCGGGCCGCGCGAGCGACATCGGCACGAGGATCAAATCCGGCGGAATCGGGAAAAAAGAGCTTTCCGCAAAAGCGATAATCGCCAGCGCCGCCGGGGCGCGAGGAGATTCGGAAAGCGACAAGACCCATTGATAAAGGCGTTTGAACATTGGTTCGGGATGGGTCTCGGCTGGCCCGGACGCTGATAGAGGAGCCGTGCGCCCCTGTCCATGCGCAAGGTAAGCGCGGAAACCCGGCTTAACCTCGTTGACCCTGACGCCCCGCTCGCGATATAGGGCGCGGCTTGGCTTTTTAAGTCAGAGCCCCTGTGGCGGAACTGGTAGACGCGCTCGACTCAAAATCGAGTTCCGCAAGGAGTGCTGGTTCGATTCCGGCCAGGGGCACCAACGACCCGTCTCACGACGTTGCCGTTTTCGGCTCTTCATGGCGGGGATTTAATTTTGGCATAGGACGTAACGGGTCGAACTTTCTGCGCGAAAGATCGGCATGGCCGTCTGGTTTCGCCTTCCCATGCTCCTGCTTCGTCAGCCCTGGTGGGCGCTGCCGCTTCGCCTGATCGTCGGCTTTGGTTTCATGGAGCACGGCTACGCAAAACTTGAGCGGGGAGCGGATTCGTTCGCCGGCATCCTGCACGCCCTTGGCGTGCCGGCGCCTGACCTGTTCGCCTGGGCGACGATCCTGGTCGAATTGGCAGGGGGTCTCGCAGTGCTGATCGGCCTCCTGATTCCAATCGCGGCGGCGCCTATGATCGTCGTGCTTCTGGTGGCGATCGTTACGGTCCACCTGCCGAACGGATTCAGTTCGATCAAACTCCTTTCGGTGACGGAGGCTGGCGCGCATTTCGGCCAACCGGGTTATGAGACCGACTTGCTTTACATGGCCTGCCTCATCGCACTGAGTGTCGGCGGGCCGGGCCCGTGGGCGGCGGATTCGCTATGGCGGCGCGAACGCGCGACGAGCCCCCAAGCATCTCGAAGCCTTGCTTCCCTTCTACATTGACGGGCTCGGCCTGGAGCTGTTGCCGCGCTTCGAAATCATGACGGCTAATCCGATTGGGTCCCTCGAAGCCCGATCGCGTCCTTGTCGCGCGCCGCGCTCCAACGTGCGTCCAGCGCCGCAATGTCCGCGTCGTCCAGCGGGCGCACGCGATCGAAAACGATGAGCTTCACGCCCTTTTCGAGATTGAAAACCTCGCCGCTGCGGCGATAGTTGGCGCCGATGCCCGCTCCGGCCAGCATTTCGCCGGCCGGCACGATGACGTCCTGTTGATAGGCGCGCAGGAGATGCGTCTGGATGGGATCGCCGACGAGCATGAAAGCGCAATCCTTCAACCCTGAGACTGGTGGCCCATCCCGCGTGTCGACGTGCGCCATGGCGACGTTCGTCCGCAACGATGGGTCGGCGAAGAGCGGAGAACCGTTCGGATCGAGCTGCCAGAGTTCGTCGGCGACCGCGTCGCTGATCGTATAGCTCGACCCCAAAATGCAATAGCGACGGTTCGGCGTTGCGTGCCGGTCGATCCATTTCTTCAAGCGCGCGAGTTCGGCAAGGTCCGAGCGGGGAGCCGGCGGCCGTCCGGCGGTCGGCGCCAAACCAGCGGGGGTCCATGCACTGACGGCGGGCGTCAGGGTGGCCACCGCGATTCCGGCAGTCACGACCAATGCGCCGATTGTCGTGCGTTCAGACAGGATGAGGACGCCGGCGCCGATCGTCGCCGCGAATGCGGGCGTCAGCAGATAGGCGTGATGAATAGCCGGCGATTGGATGCGCAGAAACAGCAGCCCGGCGATGACCGTCGAACCCCATGTCAGGCGCAACAGACGGCGGTCGCCGGGCAGGGCCGCCAGAAAAATTGCACAGCCAACGGCTCCAACAAGAAGCGCCGCACCGTACCAGTCAAACACTTCCGCCACAAAAACGGCGAAGTCTTTTCGGTAGGCCGCATAGATCCAAGCATAATCGTGCGCCGCGGGGTCGGGCAGCCAATCGATGAGAATTGGTGCAGCCAGGCCGAAGAGGAGGAGTGCGCCCAGAGCGGCGCTGCTTATCATGTCTCGCCAACGAAAATGGAAGCCGCGCCTCGCCGCAAGGATCCCGACCTCCAGCGCGAGCATTGTCAGAATGCCGGCGGCGGCGAACGCATACCATCGCCGAAACAGGAACATGCCGAAGAGAGTCAAAGCCAGCGCCAGCGTAGCGCGACGCGCCATCTGGCTGACGCGCGCATCATGACCGGGGGGCAGGGCCAGGATTCGCGCAATGCGCTCGGAAAGACGCAGGCCGGCCACGACCAGAACAAGGCCACCAATATCAGGCATGCCACGGGCGACGACGGCCATTCCCGTGGGATAGGACACGAACGCGGCACAAACCGCGAGTGCGAGACAAGCCGGCTGGCGTACCGGCCTTGCGCGCCGCGCGAGATCGCGCGCGAGAACTCCAAGCGCAAAATAAGCGGGCGTTGCGTAAAGCGCCACAGTCGCAATCTCGTAGCAAGCCCGCGATAGTGGCGAGGTCGCCGCGAGCCAAAGGCCGGGAGCCAAAGCCGGAGTCAGCGAATACTCGTCCTTCATCGAACTGACGAATGCAGCGAGTAAATCGACTATTCGTCCCTTGTCGATCAAGGAAGCGGTGGCGATCGCCTCTACGCGGCGATACATGAAATCGCCGAACATCAGGTCGCGCGAGCGTGTGACGAAATCGACGCAATAGAGGCCAAGGACGCAAGCCAGGAGCAGGCCGATGATCCAGTTCGTCCAGCACTGCGAAAACGGCGGCCAGCGGGTCGACTTGGCCAGGCTGTAGGCGCCCGCCCCCAGCAGGCCGAGAGAGCCGAACCCGGACAGCAGCGTCAATTGTCTTGGATCGCGAATCGCAAATGCGGCGGCGAGCGTCGCGAGCGCGCAACAAAGAACAACGGGCAAAAAGCCCGCAATGCCGCATTCGTCGAGCGCGACGGCCAGCGCGCCGCAGCAAATCAAGGGCACAAGAGCTACGGGAAGAAAATCGGCCGCCGGCGCAACAAGGCGCATCGCAAGCCACGTCGCTACGCCGAGGCCGCAGGCCGCCGGCAGGAGCGACCAACGTGCGGATGACAATCGAACCATGGAATGCCTGCGCAGATCCTCATGCGAAGCTGCATCCTGCGCGAAGACGATTAACTCTTTGTGATTCCCCGCGCCGCCCCCGGAGATTCAGGCACGGGCTCGTCAACGTCCGTTTCCGGTGGCCCAGGGACCACCGGCTGACATGCTAAAGTGGCCAAGTTCGCGGTTACGCCTTCGATCGCTCATGCCTCGCGACACCGAGCGATGGTACGCCGGGCGCGCCACGCGCTGACTCTCTTCCGAGGACGCAGACCTGACCGCCCGCAAGGCAGGCCGTGAGTGGCTCAACGGACGCCCTCCCACGGCCTTAAAATCATCGCACGACAGCGATCGACCGGCGCGCTACTGTGCCGCCGCCAGTGCGCCCAGCAAAAAAGGAAAGTGCAGATGACAGACGGTCTGAAAGAAAGGATCGACGAACTCGAGGCGCAATTTGAAAGAAGTGTAGGCCAGCTCAGCAAGTTCGTGGAGTTCCTGACCAATCTGTCGACAACGGTGGGCCAACTGACGACCTCCTGGGTGGAGGAAAGAACGATCATCAACCAGGCGCTTGGCGGGCATAAGGATGGAATTGTGCAGCTCTTGAAAGCGCAGACCGAGATCGCCAGCGCTGTCGATAATCTCTCACGCCAATGCGCGGCAATGTTCAAATTGCAGACAGAACGCATAGCGGCCTTGGAGGCTTCTAGCGCCAAGGCGGAACGCCTGAATTGACTCGAATGAGAGGCGGCGGCGCCGAATAGCCGCCCCTTTTGGCGCGCTCGGCTCCAGTCCTGTCACGGAGCCGAGCGGGCGGCGCGATCGCTGCGCCCTGAGGCCGCCGCGCCCTAATGCCCCTTCGTCGGCGCGTTCTATTTCAGCTTGGCGGGCAGAAAGAGGCAACTTGACGTGGGTTAAGCTTTTTTGGACTAAGGAATACATTTTTTCCGAGATATCTTGTAATTTCGTGAGGCCTCGCCGTCTGATATCAGGACAGCAAAGGAGCTGAATAGAACGCACGATGCCTGTCGCAAAGCTCGAAAAATTCGATCCACTTTCTCGGCGAGATAAATTCGGCGAACGCCGTGAGCAATTGGCCGAAGCCGCGCTCGTAACGCTCGCGGAACTTGGTTATGCGCGCACAAGCCTTCGGGAAATCGCCCAGAATTCGGAATTTTCACACGGGGTTCTGCACTATTATTTTGCGGACAAGGACGACTTGATCTTATGCGGCGTGCGTCAATACAAGGCGCATTGCGTCACGCGCTACGACGACGTGATGGCGTCGGCGAAGACGAGCCACGAGTTGCTGGAAGGATTCTTGGCGGCGCTGGTTCAAACGGTTCGCGAGGACGGTTGTCTACACCGGCTATGGTATGACATTCGCGCCCAAGCCATGTTCGAGAAGGCCTTTCGCAGCGATATCTCCGAGATAGAGAAAACACTCGAAAACATGATCTGGCGATTGGTTAGTCGCTATGCTGAATTGTCACGTTCGCAGATCACCTGCGAGCCGGCAACGATTTATGGCGCCATCGATGGATTGTTCCAATTGGCGCTGTTGAAACACTTGTCCGGCGACGATCAAGCGACCGACGCTCTTTGCGATGGCGTACGTACGGTATTGCTCGGCGTTATGAAGCCCGCATCGGTTTCAAAGCTCAAGCGTCAGAACATAAATCCGCCGCTGCACACCACGACCTGACCGCTAATGTAGTTGGATTCCGGTATGCAGAAGAGATAGATCGCGCCGGCGGCTTCCTCTGGCGTACCGCCGCGACCGAGCGGAATGCCGGCCTCCATCGTCTTCATCACTTCGGGATTGACTCCGACCTTGATCGCGCGGCCCTCTACTTGAATCGCGCCAACTCCAGCCGTCGCCTCGGTAAGCCGCGTGCGGATCAGGCCGAAGGCCACGCTGTTGACGTTGACCTTGAAGCGCCCCCATTCCTTGGCCATCACCCGCGTCATGCCATTGACGCCCGCCTTGGCTGCGCCATAGGCCAATTGTCCGGCGTTGCCGCCGACGCCGGCCAGCGACGAGATGTTCACGACCTTACGGAAGACCTCGCGGCCTTCGTCCGCCTCCTTCTTTGCGGCGTCGCGAATGAAATCCGCGGCCGCGCGCAGGATGCGGAAGGGCGCCGTCATATGGACGTCGATCATCGCGTACCATTGTTCGTCGGTCATCTTCTGGATGACGCCATCCCAAGTATAGCCGGCGTTGTTGACGATAATGTCGAGGCCGCCAAAAGCGTCGAGCGCACTGTTGACGAAGCGCGCGCCGAAATCCGGCTCTACGACACTGCCGAGGCAAACGACCGCATCCGAGCCCGCCTCGCGGATCGCCGCCACAGTCTCTTCGGCGAATTTGCCGTCGAGATCGTTGACGACGATGCGTGCGCCGTCATGGGCCAGTTTCAGCGCCGTCTCGCGGCCGATGCCGCGGCCCGAGCCGGAGATCAGCGCGACTTTTCCCGCAAGCTTTTTCATGCGCTACCCCTTACTCCAGCAGGAATTCGCGGACGATGCGGCCGGCCTCGGCCGCTTCCGAGATCAGGAAAAGATGGCCGTCATGGAAAACATGGAGACGGCTGCGGCGAATCAGGCGCGCCATGATCTGCGCATTGACGAGCGGGATGACCGGATCGTCGTCGCCGGCCAGTATCAAAGTCTGTTGGCGCAAGAGCGGCAGCCACGGCGCGCTGGTCCAGCCGATGAGCGCAAGCTGCTGCATAAGATAGCCTTGTTGGCTGGTCTTGCGGAATTCGCGGATCATATCGGGCTGGCTTCGCGCCTTGCCGCCGTAGATTTCGCCAGCGACTGCGCCGCGATAATCCGGATCGTTGAAGCGGCGCGGCGTCAGGAATTTCGCCAGCACCGAAAGCTTGCCCGGAGCCATCAGAAAACCTTGCGACGTCGCCGCCAGTACAAGCCGCCGGCATCGGCGCGGATTCTGCAGCGCGAATTGCTGCGCCGCCGCTCCGCCCCATGACACGCCGAGAGCGTCGACTTCGCGATAGCCGAGCGCGTTCAACACGCGGGACGTCAAGAGCGATAACATCCACAAACGATACGGGATAGGCGATTGCGAGGATTCCCCGACCCCTGGCGCGTCGAACGCAACCGCTTCAATGTCGCCAAGCGCATCCGCGAAGGATCCCAGCAATTCAAGACTGGAGCCGATACCGTTGAACATCAAAAGCGGCGGCTGGCTCGAAGCGCCGGGCCAGACTGCGGCGCGGACCTTGACGCCGAAGGCGTCGATC
>JASLHV010000447.1 GCA_030153205.1 Roseiarcus sp.
CGAATCGCTCGCTTCCATCGAAAAGTTCAACGTCCCCCTCGAGCAGGTCACCACTTCTTCGCTCGAAGCCCTCAAGGCCTACAGCCTCGGCCGCAGAATGCTCAACGAAAAAGGCGACGTCGACGCCGTCCCATTCTTCAAACACGCCGTCGAACAGGACCCGAATTTCGCGCTCGCCTATCTCTCGATGGGCGCTTCCTTCATCAACATGGGAGAGAACGGGCAAGCCGTTGCCAACATTCAGAAAGCCTTCGAGCTTCGCGCCAACGTCAGCGAGCGCGAAAAGCTTTCGATCGCCGGCATGTACTACGCCAACGTCACCGGCCAGTTGCAGGAAGCCATCGACACCTATCGTCTTTGGGCGCAAACCTATCCCACTGATGTCACGCCGTACGTTGATCTCGCCTTGTGCTATGGCAACCTCGGTCGTTTTGAAGACGCTGTCGCCGCGGCCCGCGACGCGCTGCGTATCGACCCCGGCGACACCTATGCGCGTTCCAACCTCAGCATCAACCTGATGAACCTCAATCGCTTCGACGAAGCGAAGCAAGTCAACCGCGAGTTCGCCGAGCGCAAGATGGACGGCGCGTACGTTCGCTATCGCATCTATCAGCTCGCCTTCATCGAAGGCGATCGAGCGGAGATGGCCAGACAGGTCGCATGGTCGCGCGGTAATCCGTTTAACGAAAGCGCCATGGA
This sequence comes from Roseiarcus sp., assembly GCA_030153205.1. Classification (GTDB taxonomy): domain Bacteria; phylum Pseudomonadota; class Alphaproteobacteria; order Rhizobiales; family Beijerinckiaceae; genus Roseiarcus. The sequence continues at coordinate 700 of JASLHV010000447.1, forward strand.
AGCTTTTGAGATGTGGACTGCCGCCTACTTCGGCCAGCTCACTGCATCCCGCCGTCATGCGCGCGCTTCCGTGGACCTCGCCACCCGAGGCGGCATTCCTGGCACCGCCGCAGTTTGGCAGGGCGGAGCGGCAATGACCGAAGCCGAAATGGGTGAACCGGCGATCGCTCTACGAGACGCGCAAGCGGCTGCCACCTCTGTTGGCTCATGGCATCCGCGCATCTTCGCTCTCGTCGTCTTCAGCAGGCTGGGCGACACTGCTCGCGCGAAGGCCGTGGAAGAAAGCCTTCGCAAGGATCTTCCGCTCGACACGCTTGTCAATTCGTATTGGATTCCCGCTGCGCATGCCGCCGCGGCCGTGCGGCGTGGCGACACGCAGGCCGCACTCGAAGCTCTGCAACCTGCCTCAACTCTGGAGTTCGCCGATCCCGAGTGGTCCGGGATGTATTCGTCGTACATTCGCGGGCAGGCCCTGCTCGCCGGAAAGCAGGGTCAGGCCGCTGCGGCTGAATTTCAAAAATTGATCGATCATCCGGGTGCGATCATCAACTGTCCCACGGGCGCTCTCGCGCGCCTCGGGATCGCGCGCAGCTACGCCCTCGCCGGCGACAAAGAAAAAAGCCGCGCCGCATACGAAGACCTCTTCAAATTGTGGAAGGATGCCGATCCGGATTTCTCGCTGCTGCTTCAAGCCAAATCCGAATACGCCAAACTGAAGTAACTCGCTCGCTCGCGAAAATTTCAGCGCTCGCTCGATTCTTTCTTCCCGAAGTCCCCGCTCAACTTTTCTTCCGCGCTTGCGTGCCCGCTGTCTTCTTCTCCACCCTCATCGAGTGTCACGCCCTGTAGCGTCGACGGCTGGCTCAACTGCATCGCCATCAGCAGCCACTTTCGCAGGACCGTGCGGAAATGCGGCCTTACGTCGCGAAACACCAATCCCAATCCCAGCGTCGGATTGGCGTACGCCACCGTCGCGTTCGCCTCAAAATATTCGCCGGGCATGAATATTTTCACCAGCACCTTGGTCCGCGGCGCCAGCGTCGACGTCGCGTCGATGAAGCACCCGTACAGACTCAGTTCCTTCACGTTCCCGCCGACGGGGACGCCCTTCTCGGGTAGGACCGCCGCGGGCGCCACGAACGAGTACCGCGGCACTCGGCGCTCTGGGGAGAACTTCTGGCTCATCCCCCCACTTTAAACGGCTCATATCGCCCTTTAAATCCAGTGCTGGCCGGGGTTTATCCCAAACAACACTGTAGAGCTCTCCGACCGCCAGCAGGGGCCTCCACAGGTTTTCCACAGCCTGTAGCCAGCGTCGAATCACCCTGTTCCCAGGGACACACCGGTTTTTTTCGCGCGGATCAGTAACCACTCCATCTAGCTGTAAATAATGCACTTAGTACTAGTTTAGTAGGCCGATGTCCCCCCGTACCATTGGAGCCCGCACGAGGTACTACGAAAATTCGCTCACGTCGCGAGCACTTTTTTCATCGCGGCCGTGAGGCGAACCGAAGTGGAATTTCGGCCCACATCTTCGACGCAGGCCCCCGGTCAGGACCCAGTCCAGGCTCAGTCCCCGAGCCTGGCCCAGCCGCGCGGCACAGGCCGAGTCGGCGCCCTTCTCCGCCGATTCGCCGTCCCGATGGCCGGCCTTGCTGTCGTTTCGACCTTGGCCGGATTCGAAGTCGCCCGCCACTCCCCATCCAAATGGATGAGCAGCGACCTGGTGCAAGCCGCGACGCTCCCAGGCGCTGCGAGTTCAAGCGCCGCTGCAAACGCAGCGACGACGGCCCAGCCCTCAACCTCTTTGGCGCCGATGAGCGTCGAAGCGATTGGCCGCCTCGCGCCCCAATCGCAGGCCGAGCAACTTCTTGAGCGCGCGATCGCGCGAGATTTCGAATCGCTCCAGGCCATCAACAATAAGCTTCCGCTCTGGCGCGGCCAGCTTCGCAACACCGATCATCTCTACGATCTCGTGCACACCGCGCTGAATTCCGACGATATGCGTGTCCGCAGCTCCGCCATCGAGATCGATCTCGCCGCCAACAAAATCGACAAGACTCCCGACAGCGTCGCGCGCCTCGTGCAGCAGCTTCACAACGATCCCGACGATCGCACGCTCGCGCTGTGGCAACTCGGCGCTCTCGGCAATCGCGGCGTCGAACAGAAACTCGTCCTCGCGCAGCTCCTGCACTACGTTCACGATGGCAATGAGGTCACGCGCTACTGGGCCGTCGAAGGGCTTTCGTTGCTCGGCACCGACGCGACGGTCGATCCGCTTCTCGATCGCTTCGCGCACGATCCGTCCGCGCGTGTCCGCAAACGCGCCGGCTGCAATCTCGCCAAGACGGGCATGCTCACCAAAGAGCAGCGCCTCTCTGCCGTTCCTGAGTTATTGAATTTGTTTGATGACGACGCGCTCGACGCGTCAACGCGCAGCTGGGTCTACGGCGCTCTCCGCCTGATCACCGGCGCCCAACTCGGCAACGACGCCAACGCCTGGCGCCAGTGGTGGGCCAACCGCACCACCGTCCACAAAAAACCAATCCTGCACAACCAGCTCCTCTTCGCCTAATCCGATTCGCTCGCCGTCGCTCACTGCATCCAAGGATTGATTACACGTAGATCTACGTCCTCGAAATGCGAAGTGTTTCGCGTCGCAAGCGTCGCGCGCCGCGCCAGCACGATACCGGCAATCATCGTGTCGCGTAATTCGCCGGGTCGGCCTTTCTGATGACGCGTCGCCATCAGCTCGCTGGCTCGTTCCGCTGCCTCGTTGTCAAATGGCGCGATGCGGCCTT
>JASLHV010000449.1 GCA_030153205.1 Roseiarcus sp.
GAAGCGCGCGACGCGCTGAAGGCGCGCAAACTCTCGAGCCTCGAACTGACGAAGGCGCATCTTGCCGCGATCGAGCAAGGGCGCGTATTGAACGCCTACGTGACCGAGACGCCCGAGAAGGCTTTAACCATGGCCTCGGCGAGCGATGCGCGTCTGGCGAAAGGCGAGGGCGGACCGCTCGAAGGCTTGCCGATCGGCGTCAAGGATCTTTACGCGACCGAAGGCGTTCATACGCAGGCCTGTAGCCATATCCTCGACAAGTTCAAGCCGGCCTATGAATCGACCGTCACTGCGCAACTCTGGCGCGACGGCGCTGTTATGCTCGGCAAGCTGAACATGGACGAGTTCGCGATGGGCTCGTCAAATGAGACGTCCTATTACGGACCCGTCGCTTCGCCTTGGTTGCCGCCGAATTGGAGCGTGGAGAAAGCGCGCGCTGCGCTGAAGAGCGACAAGCGCGGGCTGCTCGTTCCCGGTGGATCGTCGGGCGGCTCGGCTTCCGCTGTTGCAGCGCGCCTCTGTCTCGCAGCGACGGCGAGCGACACAGGCGGCTCAATCCGTCAGCCTGCTGCTTTCACGGGAACCGTCGGCATCAAGCCGACCTACGGACGTTGTTCGCGCTACGGCATGGTGGCTTTTGCTTCGTCGCTCGATCAGGCGGGTCCGCTTGCGCGCACCGTGCGGGACGCGGCGATCATGTTGCGCTCGATGGCCGGACCCGATCCAAAGGACTCAACCTGTTTCGACGGACCTGTTCCCGACTACGAAGCCGCCGTCGGTCGTTCCGTCAAAGGCCGTGTGATTGGCGTGCCGAAAGAATATCGGCTCGACGGCATGAACCCTGAGATCGAAAAGCTGTGGGCCGAAGGCGTCGAATGGATGCGCGCCGCTGGCGCGCGCATCGTCGATATTTCTCTGCCCAACACGCGCCATGCGTTGCCGGCCTATTACATTGTCGCGCCTGCCGAAGCTTCATCCAATCTCGCGCGCTACGATGGCGTGCGCTACGGTTTGCGCGAGCCGGGCAAGGATATCATCGACCTCTATGAAAAGACGCGCGCCGCCGGTTTCGGCGCCGAAGTGCGTCGTCGCGTGATGATCGGCACTTATGTGCTGTCGGCCGGTTACTATGACGCCTATTACGTCCGCGCGCAGAAAATCCGCACGCTGATCAAGCGCGATTTCGAGCGTGTTTTCGCTGATGGCGTCGACGCGATCCTGACGCCAGCGACGCCCTCAGCGGCTTTCGGCATTGGCGAGAAGGGTTCCGGCGATCCGGTCGAGATGTATCTGAACGACGTCTTCACGGTGACCGTAAACATGGCCGGGTTGCCTGGCATCGCCACGCCCGCGGGACTTTCCGCGGAAGGCTTGCCGCTAGGCTTGCAGCTCATCGGTCGGCCATTCGACGAGGAGACTTTGTTCGCATTTGGCGAAGTGATTGAGCAATCAGCGGGACGTATGACGTTGCCGCAGCCGTGGTGGCTTTGAGGCTCCGCTCCCGCACGATTGTTCCTGGAATACGAAGGACCGCACTATGGCGCAGTCAGAGACGTCTCGATTGATCAAAGGCGCAACCGGCGATTGGGAGGTGATCGTCGGTCTCGAAGTCCATGCGCAAGTGACTTCGCGCTCGAAGCTTTTCTCCGGCGCATCGACGGAATTCGGCGGGGCGCCGAATTCGCACGTCTCATTGGTCGACGCTGCGATGCCCGGCATGCTGCCGGTGATCAATGCTGAATGCATCGCTCAGGCGGTGCGGACCGGCCTCGGACTCAAAGCGAAGATCAATCATCGCTCGACCTTCGACCGCAAGAATTACTTCTATCCCGATCTGCCGCAGGGCTATCAGATCTCCCAGTATAAGAGCCCAATCGTCGGCGAAGGCGAGATCCTCGTCGATCTCTCGCATGACCGTTCGATCAAGGTCGGCATCGAGCGGCTGCACCTCGAACAGGATGCTGGAAAGTCGCTTCACGATCAGTCCCCGAACATGAGTTTCGTCGATCTCAATCGCTCCGGCGTTGCATTGATGGAGATCGTCTCTAAGCCTGACATGCGCTCGGCTGACGAGGCCAAAGCCTATGTGACCAAGCTGCGCGCGATCTTGCGTTACATCGGTTCGTGCGATGGCGACATGGAGAAGGGGAACCTGCGCGCCGACGTGAACGTCTCTGTGCGCAAGCCTGGCGCGCGCCTTGGCACGCGTTGCGAAATCAAGAACGTCAACTCGATCCGCTTCATCGGTCAGGCGATCGAGACGGAAGCGCGTCGTCAGATCGCGATCATCGAAGACGCTGGATCGATCGAGCAAGAGACGCGTCTCTTCGATCCGAGCCGCGGCGAAACACGGTCGCTGCGATCGAAGGAAGAAGCGCATGATTATCGCTACTTCCCCGATCCCGATTTGTTGCCGCTGGAGTTCGACGAAGCCTTTGTCGCGAGCCTTGCGGCGCATTTGCCGGAATTGCCGGACGCCAAAAAGGCGCGCTTCATGGCGGACTATGGATTGTCTTCATACGATGCGGGCGTGTTGGTCGCTGAGCGTGAAACCGCCGATTATTTCGAGGCTGCAGCAGCGTATGGAGGCGTTAAGCGTGATGCAAAGGCGGTTGCGAATTGGATCATGGGCGACCTCGCCGCCTTCGCAAACAGCCAGTCGTTCTCAGTCGCCGAGACGCATGTAAAGCCTGCGCAGATTGCTGATCTCGTTGATCTCATCGAGGCGAAAGTGATCTCCGGCAAGATCGCGAAGGACGTTCTTGCGATCGTTATCGCTGAAGAAAAAGACGCAATGCCGAGCGCGATCGTTGAGAAGCGCAGTCTCAAGCAAGTGACGGACACAGGCGCGATCGAAGCGGCTGTCAACGCCATCATCGCGGCTAATCCTGACAAGGTCGCGCAAGCGAAAGCGAAGCCGACGATGCTCGGTTGGTTCGTTGGTCAAGTGATGAAATCGACCGGCGGTAAAGCCAATCCACAAGCTGTCAATGACATGTTGAAGCGCAAATTGGACGTGTGACCAAGCCGAATCGTTAGCCTCGATTCGGTGAATCGAGTGCGCGTTGTCCTCATTGCAAGCGCAGAGTCGCATCGCATACAAAAAAAATGTGTATGCGCGTCGAAGAAAAATTCGATTGCTCGAAGCGCGTGCAATGTTTTCTTTCGAAACGCGTGAGCGTCTCACTCTTGGCTTAGCGCACCGATTCGTGAGGGACGAATCGGTGTCGCTTCTCGAGCATGAGCGCATCGCGCGCGCCAAGACGATTCTTCGTGAAATCCCTAGAAAAACATAGATTCGTCGTGAAGCGCGCTGGCCGCTGCGGTCATGCGACTCAGGTTTTTTCGAACGCTCCGCGCGGCGCAAACGGTCGCCTGTTTTTCTGCGTGCGCGTTCCTCTCGATGAATGTCGATTGTCGAATCTGCGCAGCATAATTCGATGGACATGGGCGATTCGCACTCGGAGGGCGTCACACGCCGCTTGCTCTCTCACAGAACAAAGGTAGCTTTGAATTGTTTGACGGCTGCGCGCAATGAATGCGCGGACGATGAATTTAAGAGGGACGAACGAAATGGCGAAAGCTGCTGCTAAGAAATCTTCGCGTAAGACCGCTGCCAAGAAGACGGCGCGTAAGGGCGCTGCTAAGAAGGGCGCGGCGAAGAAGACCGCCCGCAAAGGCGCGGCCAAGAAGGGCGCGCGCAAGGGCGCCGCCAAGAAAAAAGCTGCTAAGAAGAAGGCCCCAGCTAAGCGAAAGGCCGCCAAGAAGCCAGTTCCTGCGCCAATGGCGCCGCCAATGGCCGAACCAACTTAGCGACGATATAACTCTATCCTACAAGCGCGGCGATCGCCCAAGGGCGTCGCCGCGTCTTTTTTTGTTGACCAGTTCTCGCCGACGAGCCGCAGGCCGCCGACGAGCGTGATCGCAGGACGAGGCGAAAGGGAGGCGTCGGTTGCCTTGCGCAAGCATGGCATTGCGGTTCTATTCTTTTCTTGCTCGATGTCCTTGGCTATGACTGATGCGCGCTCGCGGCGCGCGAGACATCTCCTAGAGGCGTTGCGGGCTCTCCATCAGCATCAGGCGAGGCCATGACCGATAGTCCCGACGCAATCGATCTCTATTATTGGCCGACCCCGAACGGATGGAAGATCTCCATCATGCTCGAGGAATGCGGCCTTCCCTATGTCCTGCACAAGATCAACATCGGCCGTGGCGCGCAGTTCTCGCCGGAGTTTCTCGCGATCTCGCCGAACAACAGGATCCCTGCGATCGTCGATCCGAAGGGGCCGGACGGAAAACCGATTTCAATCTTCGAATCCGGCGCCATTCTGCAATATCTCGCGCGCAAGACGGGACGGTTCTATGGCGCCAATGAGCGCGAACGCATCGCTGTCGAGGAATGGCTGTTCTGGCAGATGGGCGGCCTAGGCCCGATGTCGGGACAGGCCAATCACTTCCGCAACTATGCGCCGGAAAGGGTCGAGTACGGCGTTAACCGCTACACCAACGAGGTCAATCGGCTTTACGGCGTAATGAACCGGCGGCTCGAGCATCACGAATATCTCGCTGGACCTTATTCCATCGCAGATATGGCCTGCGTTGGTTGGACAAAGGCCTGGAAAAGGATGGGGCAGGAGATCAGCGACTTTCCGCATTTGACGCGCTGGCTCGACGCCGTCCTCGCGCGGGCCGCCGTGCAAAGAGGTCTCGACGCCGGCATGCAGGACCATACGCCGACGGACCTTGCGACCGACAGAGAGGCTCAGGCGGTTTTATTCAACCAACGCGCGCGCTAAATCGTCGCTTTCCGCGCGCTCCGGCCGGGGGCAACCTCGGCGCGGCGACACGTCGCCGCGCGCGCCGAAAACCCCTGGATATTTTGCGTCTTGACGAAGCAGGGCGGCCTGCGCCAAATGCGCCGCCGAGCGTTCGGCAGTCTGGGCGCAAGCGGCGTTGGAGACGTGGCCGAGAGGCTGAAGGCGGCGGTTTGCTAAACCGTTATAGGGTTGTAAAGCCCTATCGAGGGTTCGAATCCCTCCGTCTCCGCCAGCTATACTTCGTAAGCATCTGATACAAAAAGATGTTTCTCTTTCCGAGCACGCGCCGCTGTTGCCCACCGATGATTGTCCTGACAATCGGCGCTGCTTGCATGTCGCCCGGGGGCGCTCTTCCTCGACGTTTCTGAACAATTCTATCGGCGCGACGACATGCTAGCGAAGCTGCGCAAGCTGATGGAGGGATGGCGAAATACTGTTGCGCCGCCAGCCTCGAATGTCGTTGCTTCCGCGCATTCTGGCGCCGACGGGTAGCCATTTTCGCGTCGGTGAATTCATTCACATATTCGGTAATTTGGCGTGGCGCCGTGGACGCCCGTGTCGAAATGAAAATGCTCGGCGTGAGCCGCATCTGCGCCGGGGCCGAGGACAGTGGTGAAATAGCCGCAAGCTGTTGTTCGCAACGCGCGGACAAGATCGCGCTCGGTGTCGCCGTCTTGTTGCTTCACCGGGATGCGATGATTGTCGGCCACGACGAACGAGGCGATATCGATGGCGTCCCCTTTGGCGTGTTCACTCGGGACGGCGCCCGGCTTGTCGTAGCGCGCCCGGCATGAGAACGCCGAGCCGCTTTCGATCTCAGATAGCTTCTTGCCAGTATATGCGAGGCTCATTGGAGCCGCGACCTCGCGCACCCATGTGCTGAACTGACGGCCGAAGCTGCAGAGCATTGCGGGCCTGCCGGCGAGAGCGACATCGCCAAAGGGCGTTTGGACGGCGACAAGTCTGATTGCGCCCGAGAGCTGGCAACCCTCTTCTTTGAGGTCGCCTACCTGCTCGAAAACAACTTTTTTGGCAGTGAGGTCAGAAACGCATTGGGCAAATTCGGCGGGGGGCGTACTGCTAGTTGAAATAAGAGCCTTTGTATTCTGGTCGTTTCGCGCCGGCTCCCTCGATGGAGTCTGGACATTGTTCACGGCGGAAGACTCCGCTTTCGAGGCTAACGGTCCAACAGGCGTATCTTGGTCTTCAAATCGCACTACTGTTCCGGGATGCGCCATTCCCGCCAATTCAACGGCGTCCCAATTGGTCAGGCGAATGCAACCGTGGGATTCGGTCTTTCCGATGGCGTCCGGCTGAGGCGTTCCATGGATGCCGTAGGAGGGAGCGCTAAGGTCTATCCAGACTAATCCGACCGGGTTGTTCGGTCCTGGCCTCACAGTGAGTTTCTGGCGCGTCGTGACGCCTTTCCAGGCGAACTTTGGATCGTAACGAAAGACCGGATTCCAGTCGACCGCGATGACTTTGAACTCTCCCGTCGGCGCCGGCTTTTCGACGCTGCCTATCGTCGCTGGATAGAACGCGAGAAGCTTTCCGTCCTTGTCGTATGCCCGGACGTTTCGCTCCGGCTTATCCACGACGATCGTCTCAGCTTGCGGGCTGTTATTTTTGGTAGTCTCTGGCGGCTTCGCCTCAATCGAATGTGCCGCCGAACGCAACGGCATTGGCGAAATATCCGGAACAACAATCTGGCCGCCCGCTTTTGCAAAATCGACGCGCGGATTGAGCTTGCGCAGCAGGCCCTCGCTCATGTGAAATTTTTCGGCCAATTCGGCAGCCGAGCTCGAATATGAGAGCCCCGGAAGTCGAGCCATCTCGACGAGATTTCCGGACAGGCGTTTCTCGAACGGACCGGCGACGTCTTCCCCAGTGATTGTATAGGACTTGAGGGCCGGGTCTTTAAGATCGCGGGTCAACGCGCTCCAGGTAGGCGCGTTTAATTTAGCGCTGTCCTGAAGATTGTTCGCCTGCTGGAAAGCTCGCAAAGCCCGGCGATAATTGTCGCCGTCCTCGCCATCAATTTCCCCCGGTGAGAAGTGGGCTCGCATGAGAAGAGTTTCGGATCTCACGATGAGGGGCGCGGCGGCCTCTGCCAGACCGTCGGGGGAAGCCTTGTTGACTGAGTCCTCGGTGATGGGAGGGGGTGCGTTGAAATTCTTTGCGCCGGCAAGTGCGGCGGAACTCGCGATTGCGGTGAGGGATATTGCCAGGAGCAGCGTGCGCATAACTACTCAACCGTCGCGGGACGGGTCGGTTCCCAGCTCCCGCGATTGCGGCAATTAATCGGCCGCCACCGGGGGGAAACTATGGCGTGATGACGATTTTCATCGTCTCGTCGATTTTCATCGCTTGCGCCATTGCGGCTCCGGCGTCGGCAACACGAAACCGGTGGGTTATGAAATCGCGCAGCGGGAAAATACTTTGGAATTTCTCGAGCAGCTTCAGGCTTGGGACATATCCAGTCGACGGATGGTTGCACATGCCGATCATTCGCACCTGGCGCGCCGCAATATGATGCGGATTAAGCGTGATGGTTCCAACATCGGCAAAGACGCCCGCGACGATGTACATTCCGCCGCGACGCACGAGTTCAATCCCGGTTGGGATTGCCTCGGCCACGCCCGTGCATTCAAGCGCAAGGTCGGCGCCGCGACCGTCTGTAAGATCACGCACCTGCGCGACGATCTCGCTCGAAGAGAGACCCGTCACGTTGATGGTGCGGTCGGCCCCAAATCGCTTTGCAAAATCCAACCGGAAGTCGGAGCGGTCTAAAGCGATAATTTCGCCTGCGCCCATTATGCGGGCCTTAAATACGTGCAGGAGGCCCATCGGTCCGACTCCCTGAACCGCAATCGTCGCACCAGTGCCAAACCCTTCGCCATCCATGGAATAGAAGGACTTCGCCTTGTCGAGATTGTAGGTCACCGCCATCAGCTCGGTCATCACGGCAAGTTCGGCGTCGAGCGAATCCGGCGCCTTGTAGACGAAGGCGTCCGGGCGAACATAAATGTGCTCAGCCCAGCCGCCCATAAGGTGGGGAGCGTCAGTCGCCGTAAAGTGATTGCCATAACCACGGATATTTTCGCAGAGCGGAAAACCGAACGAATTGCGACAATAGTGGCATCGACCGCACAGAATATCAGGACACATGACGACACGGTCGCCAACATCGAGCGTCTTGCCGGTATATTCGAGGCGCTGGCGCGCTCGCTTGCCTATCTCGGCGACCTTCCCGACGATCTCGTGGCCTGGAACGATTGGGAAAGGCGTGGATATTTCTGCGGCGGTTCCGCCATATTGCACCGTTTCCCCACGATAGGTGTGCTTGTCGGTACCGCAGACGCCGCACATTTCGAGCGCAATCACCAAAGCGTCGTCGCCAATTTCAGGATAGGGGAATTCCTGCGTCTCCAGGCGCCCCGGCCCTGTCATTACGGCGGCTTTGACTCTGTTACGAAGCACCGACTCCTCCGGCAACGCTCAGTCCATTTTTCCAATTCAACGCAGGTCTGGCGCCGGCGCAAGTCGGGGCTTAAGAGCATTTGCAGACGGCCGGCTTCGTCCCCATGAAACCGCCAAGCGTCGCTTCCTTACGGAGACGCGCGGGACAGGTGGTCGTCACCCGAGTTCGTCGCTTTAATGTGTATTGTTGCGCCTTAGTATGGTTCTGCGGATCATTGGCCATTTTCTCGACAAGGCCACGC
>JASLHV010000570.1 GCA_030153205.1 Roseiarcus sp.
GGGGTGCGCGACACGCCCAATTGTTCGGCGAGCGCGCCCTCCGAAAGCTGCTCGCCGAGCGCCAGACGGCCGGTGACGATCAATTCGCGAATCTGGTCCAGCACCATTTCCGACAGCGAGCGCGGGCGGGCCAGGCGTTCGATCGGCGGATGTTCCGTTTGCGGCGCATGGGCCATACGCTCGCCCCTTAAGTTTAGGCCACCGGGGTGAGCGCCCCGCGGCCGGAGAACCAACTCACAAGATTGTCGATCACGCAGGCGCCCATCGCGCCCATCGTCTCCTCGGTGGAGCTGGCGATATGCGGCGTCAACACGACATTCTCGAGTTCGCGCAGAGCGTCGGGTACTTTCGGCTCGTCGAAGAAGACGTCGAGGCCGGCGGCGCCGAGCTGTTTGCGTGAGAGGGCGGCGACCAGGGCTGGCTCATCGACGAGCCAGCCACGCGCGATATTGATGAAAATGCCGCGCGGGCCTAGCGCCTCGAAAATTTCACTGCCGATCATTGGCGGCGAGCCTTTGGGACCGCCCGCCGCGCAAAGAAAGAGAATATCGCTGTCATGCGCCAAACTCAGCGCATCGCGATAATGTTGGTAGGGAACCTCGCGGCGAACCGGGTCGACATAACTGATTTTCGCTTTGAAGCCCTCGAGGCGCCGTGCGACTTCGACGCCAATGCGACCGAGGCCGAGTATGCCAGCGCGCATGCCGGTGAACTTGCGCCCGAGCGGCAAACGTTCCTGTCCCCAGCGGCCGGCGCGCACGAAACGGTCGGCCCGCGCGATCTGACGGCAGCAGGCGAGCGCGAGGGCGATCGCAAGATCGGCGACATCGTCGAAAAGCACCGGGGTCGTCGTCAGGACGATTCCACGTTCGCGGATGGCCGGCAGATCGCTGGTTTCCAGGCCGACGCCATTGAGGGCGCAGATCTCCAGCTTCGGCATCAGCTCCAGATGGCGCTGCGTCAGCCCGGCCATGCCATGCCCGACAGCGCCGCGAATATTCGCGCCGACTTTAGCCAGGGCGGCGAACGGATCCGGCTCGGCGTGGACAGGATGAATGATGAAGCGCCGCTTGAGCTCCTCGAGTACGAAAGGCTGCTGCGCGCCGATCAGCGCCAGTTCGACATCAGGAAATGACGCTGCTTCCGCCATCGCGCTTCTCTTGGGCTCCCTCGCCTTTTTCTTGTGTGTAACATATCAGTTGCGAGGGCGGCAAGGTCTAAGCGTGAGAAGGAGTCTCCTTTGAGGCTGCGCCAACCGCCACATTGGCGCGTAAACTCTGTGTGGAGGGGCCGGTCGCTTACTCCGCCGCCTGCGGACGCTGCCGCTCGCCCCAGGGCGCCTCGTCATGAGCCGTCTCTTTCGCGACGCTCCCGTGTCGCTGCTTGGCGCCGGAGAGGAATTGCGAGAGCCGGTCGAGATAAAGATAGATGACCGGCGTCGTGAACAAAGTCAGCGCCTGGCTGACGATGAGACCACCGACCATCGTGTAGCCGAGTGGCTGACGAAGCTCCGAGCCAGTGCCGTGTCCAAGCATCAGCGGCACGCCGCCGAGCATCGCCGCCATCGTCGTCATCATGATCGGCCGGAAGCGCAACAGCGCGGCTTTGCGAATCGCTTGTTCGGTCGTCAGGTTTTCGTTCTTTTCAGCCGCGACGGCGAAATCGACCATCATGATGCCGTTCTTCTTGACGATGCCGATCAGCAAGATCGTTCCGATCAGGGCGACGAGGCTGAATTCATAGCCGAACGCCATCAGCATCGCGAGAGCGCCGAGACCTGCGGAAGGCAGCGTCGAGAGAATCGTCAGCGGATGGACGAAGCTCTCATAGAGTACGCCGAGAATGAGGTACACCGTCACAAGCGCCGCGAGAATGAGCAAAGGCACTGTCGTCAGCGAATCTTGAAACGCTTGCGCATTGCCTTGGAATGTCGTGGTGATCGCCTTCGGCACGCGTAACTCGTCAACCGCCTTCTGAACCGCCTCTGTCGCTGGGCCCAGAGCGACTCCCGGCGCAAGGTTGAAGCTGATCGTCACCGCAGGGAATTGCGATTGATGGCTGATCGACAGCGGCTGGATCGGGTTGGTCGTCCATTTGGCGAAAGTGCTCAAGGGGACCTGCTGTCCCGTGGTCGGCGAACGGATGTAGATCTTGTCGAGGGAGTTCGGGTCGGCCTGTAGTTTTGGAGGAATCTCCAAGACTACCCAATAGGTATTGAGCTGCGTGAAATATTGAGTGACCTGTCGCTGACCGAAAGCGTCGTCGAGCGTGTCGTCGATAAGTTGCGGCTGAATACCGAAACGGGAGGCCATGTCGCGGTCAATCGAAATCGTCAGCGTCGTGCCGGCGGCCTGCTGGTCGGTCGCCACGTCGCGCAATTCCGGCAATTGCTGGAGCTTGGCGAGAATGCGCGGCGACCAGGTGTTGAGCTCGTCGAGATTGGCGTCCTGCACCGTATATTGGAATTGCGTTCGCGCAGCGCGCGCGCCGACATTCACGTCCTGCGCCACCTGCAGATAGAGCCTGACGCCTTTAACTTCCGCCAGTTTCGGCCGAAGCCGGTTGATGACTTGGAACGCATCGACGTCGCGCTCGTCGCGCGGCTTCAATGTGATGAACATGCGGCCGTTGTTCTGCGACGCTGCGCCGACGCCGGCGCCAATGCCCATGGCGACCGTGTCCACGGCCGGATCGGACATCACGATCTTGCCGATCTGTTCCTGCGCGGCCGACATGGCGGTGAAGGAAATATCCTGCGGCGCGTCCGACGTGCCGAACAAAATGCCGGTGTCTTGCTGCGGAAAGAAACCCTTGGGGATCGCAACGAAGAGGAAGCCGGTGGCGCAGACAGTGGCCAGGAAAACCATCAGCGTTATGAAGCGATGGCGTAGCACGACGTCGAGTCCGAGTTCGTAGCCTCTCGCCATGGCGGCGAAGCCACGTTCACTCACTTGATAGAGCCGGCCGTGACGTTCAGCGTCGTGCGATTTCAAGAACCGCGAGGCCATCATGGGCGTCAGCGTCAGCGAGACAAACGCCGAGATAAGGATGGTCATTGCGAGGGTGATCGCGAACTCTCGGAACAAGCGGCCGATGATGCCCGACATCAACAGGAGCGGAATCAACACGGCGATCAGCGAGAACGAGATCGACACGACCGTAAAGCCGATTTCCCCGGCGCCTTTGAGCGCCGCCTGGAACGGCCTCATCCCTTCTTCGACATGGCGCTGGATATTCTCGAGGACGACGATAGCGTCGTCCACGACAAAGCCGACCGCGATCGTCAGCGCCATCAGGGAAAGGTTGTCGAGACTGTAGCCGGCGCCCCACATCGCGGCGCAGGCGCCGAGCAACGCCAAGGGGACAGTGATGCTCGGGATGATCGTCGCCCAGACGCTTCTGAGGAAGAGGAAAATCACCATCACGACGAGGGCGATGGTGAGCATCAATGTGAATTGGACGTCGTCGACCGAGGCGCGGATCGTCGTGGTTCGATCAGAGAGCACGCTGACCTTGATGGCCTGCGGGATCGCCGCTTGAAGATGAACGAGCGCTTGCTTGATCCTCTGGACGGTCTTGATGACGTTCGAGCCGGGTATCTTGAAGACGACCAAGAAGACGCCGCGCTTGCCGTTGGTCCAGGCGGCCTGCATATCGTCCTGCGGCCCGGGCACCGCTTGACCGATATCCCGAATGCGCACAGGCGCGCCGTTACGATAGGCGATGATGATGTTGTTCCAATCCTTCGCCTGCGTGAGCTGGTCGTTGTCGAAAATGGTGAAGGATTGCTTCAGACCATTGATGCTGCCCTTCGGGTTGTCGACCGTGGCGGCCGCGATCTGCCCGCGCACATCCTCCAATTGGAGGTTCTTCTCCACCAGTTTGGCCGGATCGACTTGAATGCGGACTGCCGGCGTCTCTTGACCGCCGACGCGCACCAGGGAAACGCCGGCGATTTGGCTGATTTGCTGAGCGAGAATATTCTCCGCCGCATCGTCGACGTCGATGACTGGAATCGAATCGGAAGTCACGCCCAGGATCATGATGGGCGCGTCGGACGGATTGACCTTGCGAAAGGTCGGCGGACTCGGCAGGGCCTTCGGCAAGTTGCCGGAGGCGGCGTTGATCGCGGCTTGAATGTCGTTCGCCGCCGCGTCGATGTTGCGGTCGAGGTCGAATTGAACGCTGATCGCCGTGGCCCCGAGCTGGCTGGTCGAGGTCATCTGCGAGACGCCAGGAATCTGTGCGATTTGGCGCTCGAGCGGCTGCGCCACGGACGACGCCATCGTATCAGGAGAAGCGCCCGGCAATTGCGCGCTCACGGTAATGGTCGGAAAGTCGACTTGCGGCAGCGGCGCGACCGGCAGCAACGGATAGGCGACCATTCCCACGAGGAGGAGCGCCACCATCAACAGCGTGGTCGCGACCGGTCGATGAATGAAGGGAGCCGAGAAGCCGCCGTTCATCGGCTCAGCTCCCTGAACCAGCGGCGGTGTCGATCGAGACCGGCGAGCCTGGCTGAAGCACATAGGCTCCTACCGTGACCACGCGGTCGCCTTCATTCACGCCCTTGTCGATGACGGCTTGCTGGATGTCCTGATGGGTCACGGTCACCGGCCGCATCGCGGCGCGGTTCTTATCGTCGATGACATAGACGAAGAGGCCGTTGGGCCCATGCTGAACCGCTTCCACGGGTACAATCAGCGCGTCTTTCAGATTGCCGACGGTCAGTCGCGTCGCGACCGCCAAGCCGGGCCACAGCTTATGATCCTTGTTGGCGAATTCCGCCTTGAGGCGGATTGATCCGGTCGCGACATCGACCTGGTTGTCGGTCAAGATCAGATTGCCGGTGGCCAGCAACTGCGCTCCGTCGGAAGTTTTCGCCAGGACTTCCGGCGCGCCGCCGTTGTTCAGGAGCTCATTGAGCTTGGTCACTTCCTGTTCGGGCTCGGTGAGGACAACGGCGATCGGCTCCAATTGCGCGATCGTCACGATGCCGGTCTGCTGTGAGGCGGCGACGATATTGCCTTCGTCGACCAATCTGAAACCGGTACGTCCGGTGATCGGGGCGCGGATCGTCGTGTAATCCAATTGTACTTGCGCCGCGTCGATCGAGGCGGCGTCGGCGGCGATGGAGGCGGTCAATTGCGCGACGAGCGCGTTTTGCGTGTCGAGTTGCTGCTGGCTGGCGAAATTCTGCTTGGCGAGCGTCGAATAGCGCTGCTGATCGAGTTTGGCGTTGGCGAGATTGGCTTCGTCCTGGCTCTTCTTGGCCTTGGCCTGGTCGAGCGTCGCCTGGAAGGGGCGGGGATCGATCTGGGCAAGAAGATCGCCCTGCTTGACCATCTGTCCTTCGGTGAAAGCGATCTTCATCACCTGGCCGTCGACGCGCGTGCGTACGGTTACGGTATTGTAGGCCTGTACCTGGCCGAGACTATCGAGATAAAGCGGATAGTCGGCGCGTTTGACGGCGGCGACGGAAACGAGCGCGGGCGGCGGGCCCTTCGCCTCCTGAGGCGCGGCCGTCTGGGCGGCCGCTTTCGGCGCGCCGAAAGCGGCGTCGTGCATCTTTTGCGCGTAAGGTCCCGCCGCCGGCCAGATTCGCGCAGCGTTATCCGGCGCGTAGGCCGCGTAGACGGCGGCGGCCGCGGCGATCACAACGATCGTCCCGACGAAACCTCGAAAACTCATTGCCACAACCTCTCCTCACCGGCGAATGCATTCGTCGGACAGCGTCGTCAAATTGAGCGCGCCAAAATACGGTGGGCCGGCCCCTGACCCTCCGCCTCCAACTGCACGCCAGCGCCGCTGGTTTGTCGCAGAACATTATCAGCAATTGCTTGATGAAAACCGCGTTCAACGAGAAGTGATCCATGAGTTTCAATGAACTATCTGTGAAGAGAGGCGCTCTAACGTTCACAGAAAAGAATAACGGCGTTATTAAGCACAGCGCAGCGCTTTGAACCGGCGATTATTTTAGCTTATGTCGAATTTATAGGCCTATAACGTGCGCTATACTTTAGTCGGCCAGCGTACGATCAGCAGAAATGTCGCTGAGGTCTCAAAACGAGCGGTTCAGTATCGTCCATGCGCCCGTCGAACGTCAGCGGAATTTCAAGCAAACCAGGCGCCAGCCCTGTGAAGTCAGCCGCCCCGCTCGCCTCCGCGCCGCATGTGGCGCAATGGGGCTTGCTTTTGGCGACCTCGTTCGTCGCCGCGCTCGTCCTTGAATGGATCGGCTTGCCGGCGGCTTTGCTGCTCGGGCCCATGATCGGCGGCGTAACCGTCGGCGTGAATGGCGGCGCGATCCGCGTCGCGCGACCCCTCTTTTACGCGGCCCAAGCGATTCTCGGCTGTCTCATCGCTCGCGCGATCACGCCGGCGATTGTCGTGGCCTTTTTGAAGGAGGCTCCGCTCTTCGTCAGCGTCATCCTCGCCGTCGTCGCGGCGAGCAGCCTGATCGGCTGGCTGATGAGCCGCTGGGGCGCGCTGCCCGGCTCCACAGCGGTATGGGGAACCTCGCCCGGCGCCGCCAGCGCGATGATGATCATGGCCGAAGCCTATGGCGCCGACGCGCAGACGGTCGCGCTGATGCAATATTTGCGCGTCGTCTTCGTCGCCTCGGCGGCCTCCTTGATCGCTCGCTTCTGGCTCGGCGGACCCGGCGCCGTCCATCCGGTAGCCTGGCTGTCGCCCATTCAAACACTTTCTCTGGCTGAGACATTGGCGCTGGCGGCCTTCGGCGCGGTCGCCGGCCGCCTGCTGCGCATTCCGGCGGGGCCCATCCTGCTGCCGATGATGCTCGGCGCGATCCTGCACGGCTTTGGCCTGATCGCAATCGAATTGCCGCAACTCCTCCTCGCTCTCGCCTATGCGATCATCGGCTGGAGCATCGGCCTCGGCTTCACCCGCAAAATTCTTTTCCATGCCTGGCGGGCGCTGCCGCAAATCATCCTGTCGATCCTGGTCTTGATCGGCTTCTGTTGGCTTCTCGGTCTGCTGCTGACCGCGCTGGTCGGGGTCGATCCTCTGACGGCCTATCTGTCGACGAGCCCGGGCGGCATCGATTCGGTGGCGATCATCGCCTCATCGAGCAATGTCGACATTTCTTTCATCATGGCGATGCAGACGACCCGTCTGCTTCTCGTCCTGCTGATCGGCCCGCCTTTGGCGCGGTTTGTCGCCCGCGCTGCGACGGCCTGACGCTCCCTTCCGGATCGCGGCTTTTCGCCCCATATTGGCGGCATGCCGAAGAAGCCGAAATCGCCCGCGCGGCCGACCCGCGCCAAAGCCTCCAAGCCCGAGCTCCGTCCCCTCGACGAGCATCTCGCTGCATTGCTGAATCCGGCGCTGATCGAAAAGCCGCCGGGCTTGGCCGAGGCGGCGACGCCCTTCGAGCCGGCGTCGGCGGATGACGACGCTATCCATCCCTACGGCATGACCGGCGCGACCGCGACGGCCGAGTCCTTGAAGTCCCTGCTCGAACTCGGCGATCCGAATATCCGCGGCCGCGCGCCTTGGACGCCGCACCGGCCGCCGCGGCCGGAGAAATCGGAAGGCGGCGTCAGTTTCAAGATCGTTTCCGATTATCAGCCCAAGGGCGACCAGCCGCAGGCGATCGAGGAACTCGTCAATGGCCTGAAGGGCCAGGAGCGCGACCAAGTGCTGCTCGGCGTCACCGGCTCCGGCAAGACTTTCACCATGGCTCAGGT
>JASLHV010000571.1 GCA_030153205.1 Roseiarcus sp.
CTTCGATGCGCTCCTCGCCCATGTCGCGCGGCTCCCAGCGCCACATCTCCATATTGGCAATGATCGCCGCCTCGAGCCGTTGGGGCCCGCGGCCCGCGAGCGCTTGGGACATTGAAGCGTCGAGCCGCGTTTCGCTGTGCTGCGCGTTCGGCGCATGCAATTCGGTAATTGCCGCGACCCGCGCCGGCGGCGACGGATCGATTTCCTCCGCATCACGAACCGTCTCGAAGTGGGCGCGGATCAGCGGCGCGGCATTCGCGCCGTCGCGCGGCCCTGCCCCATGGCGAAACATGTTGAGGGCGGAAGCGGGGTAGGCAGCGCGCAATTGTGCGAGCCTCTCGCGCAATTCGCGATAGCCGCTCTGCGGTGGATTGAACGCGGCAAGCGTCGCGTCGGGATCGGACGACGTCGCGACAGCGTTGAGCGCTTGCGACGGATCGACGATCGTCGCCTTGGCGGTGATCAGCGGCGAGATACGCACCGGATCGATCCGGCCTCCGCTGGCCTGGTAGGCATAGACGATCACGGCTTCCGACAGCGCGATCTCGGCCGCTGCTATTCGCTCGGGCGTCTCGACCGTCTCGTTCGCGTCCGGCGTGAGATCAGCGAGATCGAGACCATCCTCATTGGCGCGATTGAGACGAGCGATGACAGCCTTTCCAGAGGCGGTGAAGCCATTGACGTTCGTCCAAAACGGCATATCGCCGCGAGCCGCGTAGAAGCGATCGATCGCGTCGCGCGTTGCGCCCCAATTGCGCAGCGAGGCAATCGGACTCTTCTTGGCGTCGACGGGGGCAAGCGCCGCAATGGCGGCGCCAATGGCGCCAGGCACTGGCGCGGCGACGCCTTCGGGGCCGGTTTTCGGTGTGTCCGTTGATACGGCTTCCTCGGAAGATGTCGTAGTGGCGAGGGCAGCGTCGACCGGCGGCAGGGCAGGCGGCGCAGGAGCGGGCGCGGACTTCTCGGCGCTGGGTTGATTGACCGCCGCCCCGATGGCGGGGGCCGCATCGCCAATATCAGGCGGCAGGTCAGGCTCGCGAATCATCGGACGCAGAGCATCGCGAGCTTCGCTCTTCGGGCTTATTGTCGCGGAGACGCCGGCTTCTGCCGCGGGAATTGCAAGGTCGTCAGCGCGCGCCGCAAGACCCAGCAGCGCGAGGGCTGTGAGACTCGTCGCGCACAAAAACGCCACCCTGGTCGAACAGACCGCTACCCCACGACTCATCGGCAAGCCTCAGCCACAACGCTCCCAAACCATCCGCGTGCGTCTTGGCCTCGCCGATGGCTCCCTTTGCTCGCCGCGCGGCGGCAGGCCGTTTTCAATTCAGCGGCTGAGTCCCACATGCGCCGAGCGTTTTTTGGCTCGACGCCGACCGCTACCTTAACGCCGATCGTCCTGAACGACCATTGCCCCGAGAGGGGCATGAACCGATCAGGCCGCAGCGTCATCGACGTCGTCGGCCGATTCGGTGGTCTCGACGCCGATATCCTTCATCTTACGGTATAGGGTGGAGCGTCCGATGCCGAGCTTGCGGGCCATTTTGGACATCTGGCCGCGATAGTGCGCTAACGCAAATTTGATCGCCTCGGCCTCGATATCCTCCAGCTTGCGCACTTCGCCGGTATCGTCCAGCAGACGCATGATGTTCGGATCGCGCGGCTCGAAGGGTAGCCCGACGCTTTCGATTGGCGCCGGTTCGGCCCGCTCGATCATCGGCGCCGGAATTGGCGGAATACGTACGTCGAAGCCGGAGACTTGAGCCGCGATTTGCGGAAACTCAGCCGTGGTCAGTTCATCGCCGTCCGCGAGCACAACCGCGCGGAACATCGCGTTCTCGAGTTGGCGGACGTTGCCCGGCCATTGATAGGAAGACAGTAAGGCCAAGGCCTCATTGGAAATGCCGCGAATGCGTTTGCCTTCCTCCGCGCAAAAGCGCGCAAGGAAGCGTCGAGCAAGATCTGGAATATCTTGCGCGCGGGCGCGCAAAGGCGGGATGGTGATTGGAAAGACGTTGAGCCGATAAAACAAATCTTCGCGGAA
This sequence comes from Roseiarcus sp., assembly GCA_030153205.1. Lineage (GTDB taxonomy): Bacteria > Pseudomonadota > Alphaproteobacteria > Rhizobiales > Beijerinckiaceae > Roseiarcus. Next base: position 2,042 of record JASLHV010000571.1, read on the forward strand.
GCGTCCCCGTCGGACGAGCTCGACAAGATTTTGATTGGTCGCCGAGACCAGCCTGATGTCGATCTTTACCGGACGCCGGGCGCCGATCGGATCGATTTCGCCCTCTTGGAGCGCGCGGAGCAGCTTGACCTGCGTCTCCAGCGGCAATTCGCCGATCTCGTCTAAAAATAGCGTTCCGCCGTTCGCCTCTGCGAATTTGCCGATATGTTTCTCGGTCGCGCCGGTGAAGGCGCCTTTCTCATGACCGAATAAAATCGACTCGACGAGATTCTCCGGCAGCGCGCCGCAATTGACGGCGATAAAAGGTTTGCCGCGCCGTTCGGAAGAACCTTGAATGGCGCGCGCCATTAATTCTTTGCCGACGCCGGATTCGCCTTCGATGAGAACCGGAATGTTCGATTTGGCGGCGCGTTCGGCGAGGCGAATCACACGGCCCATATTCTCGGCTTTGGTAATGATGTCGCGAAAGGAGAGTTCGCCGGCGTTGCGTCTCGTCGCGCGCCGCAGTTCATCCTCGAGCGCATCGACGCGCAGCGCGTTCTTGATCGATATTTGCAGGCGCTCCGCGCCGACGGGCTTGACGACAAAATCGAGCGCGCCGGCGCGCATCGCCGAAATCACCGTCTCAATCGAGCCATGCGCGGTTTGCACGATGGCGGGAACCAAAATCTCGCTCTTGCGCATGCGCTCGAGCACGCCCATGCCGTCAAGATCTGGCATCACCAAATCGAGAATGACGAGATCGACGGGCGGACGGTCGCTCTGTTGAAGCCGGGAGAGGGCGCCTTCGCCGGAGTCGACACACTCCGCTTCATAGCCAAAACGCCGAATCATCGCCTCGAGAAGTCTCCGCTGGATCGGATCGTCGTCGACTATCAAAACCAGAGCAGCCATCTGAATTCCTCGTCGCGGCGCGAAAGCCGCCAATACGCGCGGCATGCTGATGGATTGCAGTAAACGTCGTCTTAACAGCGTCCCATTTTGGCGCCTTCTTCTGCGCGAAGCATTGAACGACTGCGCGTCATGGTTGATAAGACCGGGATCGAAAAAGAGGCTGACCAGATGAATTTTAAGGACCCCGCCATTTTTCAAACGGCTTCGTTGGCGACGCGCGCAAGCGACGTCGATCTCGGCGCCCTGCCGGAATGGCGGCTGGACGATCTTTATTCCGGCATGGATTCGCCGGCCTTCGCCGCAGATTCGCAACAGGCCGTGGGGAAAGCGAAATCCTTCGCCGCGACTTATCGCGGAAAACTTGAAGCCTTGGCGCGCGGCGAGGGCGCTGGCGAAAAGCTCAGCGCGGCGGTCAAGGCCTATGAGGCGCTGCAGGATCTGGTCGGGCGGATCATTTCTTACGCTGGCCTCGTCTATGCCGGCGATACGAGCGATCCGGCGCGCGCGAAATTCTACGGCGACGTTCAACAGAAGGTGACGGATATCGCCGGCGATCTTCTTTTCTTCGAACTCGAACTCAACCGCCTTGACGACGCCCTTGTCGAGGCGGCGTTGGCGGCGCCGGCGCTTGCCCATTATCGGCCCTGGCTGGAGGACATTCGCCGCGAGCGCCCGCATCAACTCGGCGATGAAATCGAGCAACTCTTTCTGGAGAAATCGGTTAGCGGCGCCGCGGCCTGGAATCGTCTGTTCGACGAGACGATTTCGGCGCTTCGTTTCAAATTCGAAGGCGAAGAGCTGACGCTGGAGCCTTTGCTCGC
>JASLHV010000573.1 GCA_030153205.1 Roseiarcus sp.
TTCTGCAGTTCGCGATACATCTTCGGATCAAAGAAGCGAAAGGAGCCCCGGCCGGCCTTTTTGGCGTGGTACAGCGCGATGTCGGCGTGCCTGAGCAAAGTGTCGGCGTCGCACCATTCCATCGGCGCCGAGGCGACGCCAACACTGATGCTGACTTTGACCGGCCTCTCTTCCAAGATGAAGGGCGCATCCACGAGTTTGGTGATGGCGTTGGCCATATTTGTCGCTTCGCGATAAGCGCTGCGCGCCGCCAGGATAATCGCGAACTCGTCGCCGCCCAGCCGCGCGATGTTGACGCCCGCCTTGGGCAGCGTCGCAAGCCTGCGCGCGATCTCCTTCAGCAATTCGTCGCCCGCGGCATGGCCGAGCGTGTCGTTGATTTCCTTGAATCGGTCGACATCCAGCAAGATCAGCGCAATTTCACGCGCCGATCCGGGGTCTCGCAATTGAGAGGCGAGCGTCTCGGCGAAAGTCGATCTGTTCAGCAGGCCCGTCAGACTGTCGCGCTGAGCGATTGCGCGCAGCTTGTTGCTGCTGCGCCCGAGCAGGAAAATCGCGGCAGCGCAACAGGACGCAAAACCGACGCGAAAAATCAGGAGGAGGATAGAGCGCCACTGGCGGGAGCGGCTTGCGGCGCCGGAATCGTTCGGCGCGCTGACCGACGAGGCCGCAGCTTCGCCGCCCGGAACCTCGCGAACCGCGCCGAAGTGATCCTGCGCGCCGCGCTGGGGCTCCAGTTGAAGTAGGACGGCTTGTTCGAGCGTCGCCTTGCCGCCAAAATACGCCGCGCTTAAAAAGAAAACGCCGGCGGCGAAAAGTAAGTACATCTGCGCGCGGGTAAAATATCTAAGTATAACTTTGTGCATCAGCGCGTATTTCAACCGCCGCGGTCAATTAACGCGCCAAAAATAAGTCACGACCGTGAAGGGTTCATTAAAGTAATCGGTCAGGTAGCGGGGCCTCGCCAAATAGAGGCGTCGCCCCGTCGATTCTGACGCCGTGAGCCGCCCGTTCGCCTGGCGCTCAGATAGGCACGACCGGCGATTTGACTTTGCGTAAGGCCTCGGTCGCCTGACGATCCAGGTTGAGATGGGCCTTCAGCAAGTCTGGGGGCGTCAGCGCCAGCCATTGGTTCAAGGAAAGATCGGCGTAATAGCTGCTCTTGAACATTTCGAGAAAGCGCAGCGTCGTGGAGCCGGTATTTTCGACATAATGGCCCATGGCGAAGGGCACATAACCGACGTCGCCGGCCTGATAGTCGAAAGTACGCGCCTGGCCGGACGAGGCGAAGACGCCCATGCGTCCCTTACCCTCGATATAATACTGCCACTCGTCCGTATTGGGGTGCCAGTGAAGTTCTCGCAAGCCGCCTGGTTCGATCTCGACCAAGGCCGCTGCGATGGTCTTCGAGGCGGGGAAATTGTTGGAATCGGTAATGCGGACCGCGCCGCTCTTGGTCTTGATCGGTTCTTGCGCCAGCATTTTGTGGCTGAAGCTTAGCGGCACGGGCGAAGCCCCGAGAAGTTTGTCGTCGCCGAGCGGACCTGGCGCGGGCGCATTGAAAATATAGAGCTGGCTCGGGTCGGGCGTATGGCTAAACAGAGCACCGTCAACGCCGAAGTTCTTGGCGAGCACGTCGTTGGGCGTGTGCTTGAACCAGTCGCTCAGAAGAAACGTGCTGTCTTCGTCGAAGCCGCCATTATCAAAGACAAGCAGAAACTCGGCGCCGTCCGGCCCCAGTCCCTGGATGGCGTGCGGAATGCCGGAGGGAAAGTACCAAAGGTCGCCGACGCCCACATCTTCGACGAAATTGCGCCCCTGCGGATCGATCGCGTTGATCCGCGCCGAGCCATAGAGCATGTAGGCCCATTCGGCCTCTTTGTGCCAATGCAATTCGCGCACGCCGCCGGCGTTAAGACGCATATTGACGCCGGCGATACTCTTGGAGACGCCGAGCTCCCGTTCGGTGATTTGCCGCGTCCAGCCGCCGCTTTCCTGGCGGATATGCGAGTCGGCGTAGGTGAAGCGCAAGTTCGGCAGCGTGCCGTGATCGGTCGAGGGCGGATTGATCATGTCGGGGTTCTGCTGCTCGCGCGCCAGATTGCGCGCGCCGGGGTCCGTGCCGCCGACGCCGGGCTTCCGGCTCGGCTCGAGCTCGCCCGCCTGAGCCGCCTGGGCCCCAAGCAGCGCCCCCGCGCCGACGGTCAAGCCGGCCAATAGATCGCGTCGACTTGCGGACGTCATGAATCCCTCCCGGATTTTGTTTGCTCGCAATCGATGCGAGCTTGCGTTTCCGGGCGAGCCTTCGCAAGGTGAAGACGGCGGCGCTCGCTGAGAAGTGACAGCAACAAGCCCTATCGTTGCGCCGCGGGATCAGACCCTGACGCGGACATATTCCCCCGGCGCATCGCCGAGCGGCGCAAGCCTGCCTTCGCCGGGCGTGCGGGCAGGGGTCTTTTCCGGCGCCAGTTCGACGATCCAGGCGATCCAGTCGTTCCACCAGCTTCCGGGCGTCTCGGTCGCCTTGGCGAGCCAGTCGGCGAACTCGCCCTGCGGCGGGCCGCCAGTCCAATATTGATATTTCGGCTTGCCGGCGGGATTGACGACCCCGGCGATATGTCCCGAACCCGCCATGACGTAGCGAACCGGGCCGCCAAAATATTGCGAGCCGATGAAAACGGATTTCGCCGGCGCGATATGGTCCTCTCGCGCCGCAAGGCTGTAGATCGGGATCGTCACCTTCGCGAGGTTCAGTCTCTCGCCCGCGATCTCCATCAAGCCGCGCGTCAGATTATTCTCGAGGTAGCAGTTCTTTAGGTAGAACATGTGGTTGGCGGCGGGCATTCTCGTCGAGTCCGAATTCCAGACAAGCAGGTCGAACGGCGCCGGCTCCTTCCCCTTCATGTAATTGTTGACGTAGTAGGACCAGATCAGATCGTTCGGCCGCAGCATGTTGAAGGCGTTGGCCATCTGCGATCCGTCGAGATAGCCTTTCTCCTCCATCTGCTCGCCGATCGCCTTGAGCTGCAATTCGTCGACGAAGACTTTGAGGTCGCCGGGATCGCGGAAATCGACCTGGGCGGCAAAGAGCGTCGCGCTGGCGATACGGTCGTCGCCCTTCGCCGCCATATAGGCGAGCGCCACCGAGAGCAGCGTGCCGCCGACGCAATAGCCGATGGCTGAGACCTGCCGTTCGCCGGTCGCCTGTTCGACGGCGTCAAGCGCGGCGAAAATCCCGTCCCTCATATAGGCTTCGAAGTCTTTTTGAGCGTGCCGCTCGTCGGGGTTGACCCAGGACACGACAAAGACAGTCAGGCCTTGCGCGACCGCCCAGCGGATGAAGGATTTCTCGGGATTGAGATCCAGCACATAGAACTTGTTGATCCAGGGCGGCACGATCAAAAGCGGGCGCTTATAAACGCTCTCGGTCGATGGCGCATATTGGATGAGCTCCATCAAATCGTTGCGGAAGATCACCTTGCCAGGCGTCGCCGCCATGTTCTTGCCGAGCTCGAACTTGCTGGCGTCGGTCTGCCGGATGCGGAGTTGGCCATGGCCGGCGGCGACATCCTCGGCCATCATATGCAAGCCGCGGACGAGGTTTTCACCGTTCTCCGCGAAAGTCGTGCGCAGCAATTCAGGGTTGGTCGCCAGGAAATTCGTCGGCGACAGCGCGGCTGAGAGCTGACGTACGTAGAACTGCGCCTTGTCGCGCGTGTGCTTGTCGACGCCCTCGGCGCTGTCGACGAGATCGCTGGCCCAGCGGGTCGTCATCACATAGGCTTGCTTGAGAAAATCGTAATAGGGATTCTCCCGCCACTCCGGCGCGGAAAAGCGCTTGTCCGAGGCGTCCGGCGGCGCGACGGGCTCGACCGCCTCGCCCTTGAGCCGGTGCAGCGTCGACGTCCAGAGATCGAGGAATTGCTTCGACAGAGCGGTCTGGGCCTGCAGGGCGCGCTGCGGGTCGGTCAGATAGTGCTCGGCGACCTTGCCGAAAGTCGACATCGCGTCGGAGACCATATTGCCGAGCGGCGATTTGCCGTCGCCGCCGTCGCGCGGCTGCAGATAGACGGCGGCCAGCTTGCCGCTTTCATCGACGAAACGCGCGACATTGCGCGACAGCGCTTCGAGGTCGGGAAGGGGCGGGGTCTCCGGGGTTGCGGCAGGCGCTGGGGAGGCGAGCTTTGCCGAGGGCGTCGCGGCATCGGCCGCTTTCGCCGGATTGTTCGTCGCCCCGTGATCGCCGTTCTTCAGCTTGCGCACGCCTTTGGCGGCGGCCTTAGGCTTGCGGACCGGCTCTTTCTTTTCGTCCGCGGCGAATGGCGTCGCCTGCTCGCGCCCTTCCTGGCGCTCTTGCGGATCGGCGGTCATGGCGTTTCCTCATGCTGGACCCATTCGCGGCTTCCGCCGAAGGTCCCGTTTCCGACATAATAGGACGATATAAGCAAAACGAGTATCGAAAGGCGATTTGGTCCGCGGAATGCGGGGCCGCAAATCTCTTAGCAATGTTTGTGCTACCTAGTTGTCACATGGTTCCGGTCGTGAAAAGAGCAACCCTTAGTTTTCTTTTGGCGGCGTCGTTCGGCGCTGCAACAAACGCCTTGGCTGGAGACAACGCGCCGCCTTCCGCTTCGCAAAGCCAGCCCGCCGCGAGTCACGATGACGGTTTCTTCCGCAGTCTCGCGAAACAGGCGGGCGTTGCGACCGATGTCGGTCCGCCGCAGGACTTCGTCCTCAAATCGCGGCCGTCCGCGCCGAAAGATTACGTGCCTATTTTCCAGAAGACCGAAGAGCACAAGACCAAGACGCTGACGCCGGATCAATTGAAAGCCATGGAGGCCGACCTCGACGCAACGGGCTCGCGCGACGCCAAAATCCGCGACGCATTTCCCCCCGCCCACAAAGCCTATCTCGAAGAGCAGCGCCAGAAGGCCGCCAAGGGGACGAACAAACGCGCTGCTGCGCCGCAATAAATTTGCCGTTGCGCCGCGCGCGATGCTAACTCATCCGGACCCCGCCTTTCGCGTGGGGCGGAGAACCGAAGGGGACATCAGCCTCGATGAGCGACTTTCACCGCGTGCGGCGCTTGCCGCCTTATGTCTTTGAGCAGGTCAACAAGCTCAAGGCGAAGGCCCGCGCCGCCGGCGCCGATATCGTCGATCTTGGCATGGGCAATCCGGATTTGCCGGCGCC
>JASLHV010000575.1 GCA_030153205.1 Roseiarcus sp.
GAGTCCTATGACTCTGGTTCCAGCGGACCTTCGCGATTTCGCAGCGATCGACCGATTGGGACGGGCAATTTACGATCGATGGGGACGGCTCGACGCCTTCGTCGGCAACGCTGGGATGCTCGGCCCGGTTTCTCCGCTTCATCACGTCGATCCCAGGCGCTGGGACGACACGATCGCGCTAAACGTCACGGCCAATTGGCGATTAATACGCTCGCTCGACGCGTTACTGCGCGTGTCCTCCAATGGGCGCGTCGTCTTCGTCACCTCCGGCGTTGCGCATCGTGCCGATTTTCGCGCCTATTGGGGTCCATACGCGGTCTCGAAAGCCGGGTTGGACGCCCTCGCCCGAACTTATGCCGCCGAAACAGCCAACACGTCGAACATTCGGGTCATGCTCGTTAATCCCGGCCGCCTCCGCACAGCCATGCGCGCAGAGGCTATGCCGGGCGAAGACCCTACGACCTTGCGGACGCCAGACGAACTTGCGCCAAAAATCGTCGAACTCTGTTCGCCGCTCTGGGCAGAGACAGGAAAGCTCTATGACTTTCCTCTGGACAAAGTCCTGCCGTTTCGTTCGTCGTTCGAAGAGCCGAGCGCGTAACGCCTCGCAAATCCGCTTGCGATCTCCTGAATTTCGCTTATAAGCGCCCCCTTCGATGGTCCCGCTGGGGGCTGAACGGAAGCCTCGCCTTAGACGAGGGGCTGATCCCAAACGGATTTTAGCCGCCTTCCCGTGTCTCCGCCTTCGAATGATCCGATCGAGCCTTAGGGCTCGAAGGGCTCTGCGCGGGGCGTATCGCTAAAAAGGAAAGGCTCATTCATGGCTCTTTACGAGCATGTGTATCTCGCGCGGCAGGATGTCACCGCGCAGCAAGTCGAAGCTTTGACGGAACAGCTCAAGGGCGTCGTCACGGGCCGCGGCGGTAAGATTTCCAAAACGGAATATTGGGGCGTCAAATCCCTCGCCTTCCGCATTAAGAAGAACCGCAAGGCGCATTTCTCTCTGCTCAATATCGAGGCGCCGTCGGACGCGGTCGTCGAGATGGAGCGTCAGCTTCGGTTGAATGAAGACGTTATCCGCTTCCTGACTCTGCGCGTCGACGAGCATGAGGAAGGACCTTCCGCCATGCTGCGAAAGCGTGAGGACTCCGACCGCGACGATCGCGGTGGCGACCGTCGTGGCGGCCGCCCTGATCGTGGCGACAGGTCTGACCGTTCAGACCGCCCTGATCGTCCCCGCCGACCGCGCGACGACGCCCAGCAAGGAGCTCTTTGATGTCTACCGCCCCTCGTCGTCCCTTTTTCCGCCGGCGCAAGACATGCCCGTTCTCTGGACCGAACGCGCCGAAGATCGACTACAAGGATACGCGTCTGCTCTCACGCTACATTTCGGAGCGCGGCAAGATCGTACCCTCGCGCATTACGGCGGTCAGCGCGAAGAAGCAGCGCGAACTCGCGTCCGCTATCAAGCGCGCGCGTTTTCTCGGCCTTCTGCCCTACGTGATCCGCTGAAGTTTCATTGGCGGGGCGCGAGCGCCCTGCCCTTTTTAAGTTAGTCGAACGCGCCGGATGGGCCGGCGCGCGATGGCTGGGCGAGGCGGCGAAGCTGACCTCTCCCTAACCGCCTCTAAAGGGCGCGGGACAGCTCGACGATGGCGCAACGTATTGCGATCGCCTTTGGCGCTGGGGTCGTCTCGGCCCTGCTCTTCGCCGTCTCGTCGAAAGGCACGCTATTTGCGGTGGCGCTCGCTTATTTTTCCGCTCTCCCCATTGTCATCGCCGGCTTCAATTGGGGCGTTGACATGGGCGGGATCGCTGCCCTGACCGCCCTGGGCGGCGTAGCCGCATTCGCGGACATCGCCTCAACAATTCTGTTCGGTGCGGTGGTTGTCGTCCCTGCCTGGATTTTGACGACGCTCTCTTGCAGCCATCTGGGATCTTTTTATCGCGCGAAAAATCCGACCGACTCGTCTGTCAGTTGGTTTCCAGTTGGCGGCATCGTTACAGCGGGCGCACTCATCGCTGTCGCCGTCGGTCTTGGGGCGATCCTTTCGCTTGCCGCGGTCTACAACGGCTATGAGAAAGGCGTCCAAGCGCTCGCTGAGCAAAACGCCGCAAGCGTACAGGCGGCCATCGATCAAGTGATCACGCTCCCGCCGGAAATGACCATACGCGAATTCGCGGCATTGGTTGTACGCGAGGCGCCGCCTTTGCTTGCACTTCTTATGTTTCTTGTGCTCTGCGCCAATCTCTATCTTGGCGCGCGCGTCGCACAGGTTTCCAAAGCCTTGAAACGTCCATGGCGGGACTTGCCGGAGTCGTTGATCCTGCCCCGGCTCCTCGGCGTATTAGGCGTCCTATGCCTTGGTCTTGGCTTTGCCCTTGAAGGCGTCGCCCGCCTGGCGGCATGGACCGTCGTCGGGGTCGTCGCCGCCGCCTTCGCTTTGCAAGGCCTTGCTCTCGCGCATGCGCTGACCCGCGGCTTGAAGTTCCGAAATCCTCTGCTCGTCGCCCTCTATTTGATCTGCGCGATCTTGTCTCAATGGGCCGTGCCCACACTAGCCTTTGTCGGCTTGCTGGAGAGCTTCCTTTCGCTGCGAGCAAAGCGCGTCGCCGCGGTCAACGCCAAACCCAAACCCTCAAACTGAAAACCTGAAAGAAGGAGAGTTCCATGGAAGTTATTTTGCTCGAGCGCATCGCCCGGCTTGGCCAGATGGGCGATACCGTGCGCGTGAAGGATGGGTTCGCCCGTAATTTTCTTCTCCCGCGCGGCAAGGCATTGCGCGCCACCGAAGCCAACCGACAGAAGTTCGAAGGTCAGCGCCAGCAGCTTGAAGCGCGCAATCTCGAATTGAAGCGCGAGGCCAGCGACGTTGCGGCGAAGCTCGACGGCCAGTCCTTCACCATCATCCGTCAGGCCGGCGAAACTGGACAACTCTATGGTTCGGTTTCAAGCCGCGACATCGCAGAGACCGCAACCGCGGGCGGCTTCTCGATCAATCGCAATCAGGTCGTCTTGCTTCAGCCGATCAAAACGCTTGGCTTGCACAAGACGCCGATTCAGCTTCACCCGGAAGTCTTGGCGACAGTGACGGTGAATGTCGCGCGTTCGCAAGAACAAGCCGAGCGTCAGGCGAAGGGCGAGGATTTGACGGTGCGCGAAGAGACCTCGATGGACGATCTCGGGCTCGAGGTCGGCGCGGCGCTTGCCGATGCGGCGCCAGGCGAGCAAGGCTAACGCGCGAAAGGGCGGCGCCATTTTCGAACAGGCGGGGATGGCGCGCCTTGGCTTTGCAACAGTCGCGAATCTAGAAAAACCTAAACTCGCTCACGTGCCGATACTCTTCGTCCGGCCTGAGAATACAGGCCGGAAAGTGCCGTCGATTGGGCGAGTCGGGGAATACCTGCGGCTCGAGACAGAGGCCGGCATGCGCGCCATAATGCGCGCCATCGAGACCTGGAACCGGGCAGTTCAATTTGGCGGCGTCATAGAACTGTACCCCAGGCTCGGTCGTGCGAAGTTCCATGATCAGGCCGTTTTTGGGTGACCGCAAAATCGCCGCCAGCGCCAACCCGTCCTGCCCGGCAGGCTGCGCCTTGAGCACAAAATTCGTATCGTACGTCTGACCTGACGCGTGACGGACCGTGCGCGCGGTACGAAAATCATAGGGCGTTCCCGCGACGGCCCTGATCTCGCCCGTCGGAATCAGATCCGCATCGGTCGGCGTGTAGAAGTCGGCGTTCAGAACAAGTTCGTGATCGAGGATGTCGGGCGAACCATCCAAATTGAAATAGCCGTGGTGGGTCAAGTTGATGATCGTCGCAGCGTCGCAAACCGCGGTCAGTTCGACCCGCAAGGTCGCAGGCTCTTCCATCCGATAGACGCAAGTCGCATCGAGCGTCCCAGGAAATCCGCCGTCGCCATCCACAGAATGAAGGGTCAGCGTCAACGAAGAATCGTCATGCTCGGCGATGCGCCAGGGGCGTTTGCCAAAGCCGTGCGGACCGCCATGCAAGGTGTGCTTATCGCCAGGCTTGCGATCGAGGGAATAATCGACGCCGTCGAGGGTGAATTGGCCATTAGCGATGCGATTGGCGAAGCGGCCCGGCACCGCGCCGAAACTCGGAGAATGATGCTCGTAGTCCGGAAGCGAATTCAGACCCAGCGTTACGCGTTGCGGCCCGTTCTTCGACGGCACGACAAGATCGCGGAGGACCGCGCCCCAATTGATAATTTTGGCGACAGCGCCAGCCTTCGAGGCGATCGTAATTTCAACGACAGGCGCGCCTTCCGCCTCGCCGAACGCTCGCATGGTCATCGCTGCTCCTGGGGTGATTTGGCGCGTGAAGATGACGCATGAGCGTGGTTAGGTCAAAGCGGCGGACGCTTGCTCGTTCGCCAAGGGCGCTTTCGCATATTGCCCTCCATCTCCCCTTTTTCGCCACGAAAAGATGGCGGATGGCGCACACGGGGCCGCCTGTAATCCGTGCTAGGATTCAGCCTCGATTCGGACATCCGTCTGACCAGAAAAACAGTAAGCTTTTCAATGGACAATGATCTTTTCGGCGATCCACCCGGCCGTCGCCCCGCCGCCAACGGGAAGTCGGGCCGCCCGACACCCCCGAAAGCAAAGGCCGACCGCACTCCCGCGCGAACGCCCGGCGAGGCCGGCTACACCGCAGCGTCGATCGAAGTGCTCGAAGGTCTGGAGCCAGTCCGTCGCCGCCCGGGCATGTATATCGGCGGCACCGACGCCGCCGCGCTTCATCACCTCTTCGCCGAAGTCATCGATAACGCCATGGATGAAGCGGTTGCAGGCCATGCGACCTTTATCGAAGTCGTGATGGAGGACGGCGGCTGGATTGCGGTGACCGACAACGGTCGCGGCGTTCCGATCGATCCGCATCCAAAGTTTCCGAAAAAATCTGCGCTCGAAGTAATCATGACGACGCTGCACGCCGGCGGTAAATTCGACTCCGGCGCCTATCAAACTTCAGGCGGTTTGCATGGCGTCGGCGTTTCTGTCGTCAATGCTCTGTCGGAACGTCTCGAAGTCGAGGTCGCGCGCAACCAAACGCTTTATCGCCAGGCCTTCGAGAGAGGCCACGCCGTCAGCAGGCTGGAGACGATCGGCAAGGCGCCCAATCGGCGCGGCACGAAGGTTCGTTTCCGACCCGACGAGCAGATTTTCGGCAAGGGCGCGCATTTCGATCCTGCCCGCATCTTCAAGATGGCGCGTTCGAAAGCCTATCTCTTCGGCGGCGTCGAAATCCGTTGGCGCTGTGCGCCGGCGCTGCTTGGTCCGGAAAGCAAGGTTCCGGTCGAGGCGGAATTTCATTTCCCGGGTGGTCTCAAGGATTATCTTGCTGCCGATATCGAAGGCCAGGATCTCGTCGCTGATCAGGTGTTCTTCGGCAAGGTCGAGAAGTCCGGCGGGCACGGCTCTCTCGAATGGGCGATCGCTTGGCTCGCCGCCGAGGACGGTTTCGTCCATTCCTACTGCAACACGATCCCGACGCCGGATGGCGGCACACATGAGGCGGGACTGCGCGCCGCACTCCTTCGCGCCCTGAAGGATCATGCGGACCGCATCGGTCAATCCAAACGCGCCGCGGCGCTGACCAGCGACGACGTCATGGCGACCTGCGCCGCGCTGATCTCCGTGTTCATTCGCGAGCCGGAGTTTCAAGGCCAGAACAAAGGACGGTTGCAAACTGTCGAGGCGGCCAGGATCGTCGAATCTACTGTCCGCGACGCTTTCGATCATTGGTTGGCCGCAGCGCCTTCGCAGGCGACCAAACTCCTCGATTGGTCAATCGAGCGGGCCGAGGAGCGACTCCGCCGGAAAGCGGAAAAAGACGTCGCCCGCAAGAGCGCCGTTCGTAAGCTGCGACTGCCGGGCAAGCTCGCAGATTGCACGAATACTTCAGCGCAAGGCTCTGAACTCTTTATCGTTGAAGGCGATTCGGCAGGCGGCTCTGCCAAACAGGCGCGCGATCGCGCCGCCCAAGCTGTGCTACCCCTGCGGGGCAAAATCCTCAATGTCGCCTCAGCCACCCGCGACAAGCTCGCCCAGAACCAACAACTTGCCGATCTCATTCAAGCGCTTGGCTGCGGGTCCGGATCGCATTACCGGGCTACCGATCTGCGTTACGACAAGATCATTGTCATGACTGACGCAGACGTCGATGGCGCTCATATCGCTTCCTTGCTGATCACGTTCTTCTATCGCCAGACCCCGAAGCTGATCGAGGAAGGGCATTTGTACCTTGCCGTGCCGCCGCTCTACCGGCTAACGCAGGGCGCGAAATCCCTCTATGCTCGCGACGACGCCCATAAAGAGCAATTGTTGAAAAGCGGCTTCTCGGGACGCGGCGCCATCGAAATCAGCCGGTTCAAAGGCCTTGGCGAGATGATGGCGAAGGACCTGCGCGACACGACGATGGCTCCGGCAACGCGTACGTTGCTCCGAGTATCAATCGCCGATCTCGAGCGTGAGGCGACGGCGGAGACTGTCGAGCGCCTTATGGGCGCCAAACCGGAAGCGCGCTTCGCCTTTATCCAGGAGCGCGCGCCCAAAGCCGGCGAGCTCGTCGATATTTGAGGGTGAGTGTGGCAAGGCTTAATTTACCATGTTCGCTGTAGTTTGGCGCCTTAGCGATGGACCGGCTAAGGGGCGAACATGGACGAGGGTTTTTCGAAAGATCGGCGCGGCTCGATGGTTGAGAGGATTGCACTGATCGCCGGCCTCCTCGGGGCGGCTTCGCTTTTCTTCGGTACGGAAGTCGAGCAACTTGCCAGCAATGGCGGACTGCCCACCATCGCTTTTCTCTCGCCGAACCAATATGTCGCGACCAAGGCCAAAGCCCCGAATTTCGACTCGGTCGACTATATGGCGACCGGTTCAATCAAGCCGTCTGAAAACTGCGCGAGCAGGACGCCCTAATTTTGTACGCCGGGCCGCTGTCCCGATCGTCATGTACCAAACGGCGAGGGTATGGTCGGCGCGTCTCTCGATCCAGCCAATTTCTCAGGTCGAAGCGCTGACCGTACGGGCTGGGCGGCGCTGCTCATTGGAACGGCGATTATCGCTTGGTCCGGAATCATCGTTCGTTTTCTGGACGTGGGGCCACTCGCGGGCGGCGCCTGGCGCATGGGACTGGCGACGCCAGCACTGGCGCTTTGGGCGGGGCCGGTCTCCGGAAAGAGATTGGCGCTGTTGGACGCCGTTCCCCATCTCGGCCTGGTTCTCCTAGCGGGCGTCGCTTTCGCATTTGACGTCGGCGGATTTCATATTGCGCTCACTGGAACCAAGGTCGCGAACGCCACTTTTATCGGCAATATCGCCCCGATCCTTGCGGTCGTTGGCGGCGCGTTATTTTTCCGGGAACACCCGCCGGCGCGCGTGTGGTTCGCTCTGGCCCTGGCGCTTGTCGGAAGTTGGGTGATGGCGGGCGCGCTCGCGCCAGCGCGTCTCAACTACGGGGACCTCTTCGCGCTGGGCGCTGCAGCCGCGTATGCGACCTATCTCCTCGTCATCAAAAGACTTCGTCTGCACTTCGATGGTCCGACCGCAACTCTTTGGTCTGCGGCGGTCTCTGCAATTGTTCTCGCTACCGCTGCGGGTGTGAGAGGAGAAATTCTGATCCCGCATAGCGCGGGCGGGTGGATTGCCGTTTTCTTGCTCGGCTTTGTTTCCCATGCGCTCGGCCAAGGGATGACGTCGGTCGCAATTGGTCGCTTGCCAGTCGGGCTCGTCGCCTTGGTTATTCTTGCGCAGCCGCCGTTCTCAGCGCTGATCGCGCTATTGGTGCTCGGCGAGACAATGACGGTGCTGCAAATCATCGGGGGGACGATGATTCTTGTAGCTACCATAGCCGCGCGACCGCATTAGCATACAAACAAACTTGCGCTATTCTTCAATATGCGATGCTTCTGCGCGAATCATCTGGCTCTCGCTTTAGAAATGCGATAATGTGACTTTTGCGTTGATCGGTTTGGTCCATATCGATCAACTTTCATAGGCTTGTTGATGCGACTATTTTACCCTGTTCTGTCCCCGGTCGCGGACCGGCGCGTGGCGGCGCAGAGATCGTCTTTTTCCTTACGATCAATCTTCGAATTTCCCTCGCTCTGTAAGGGGTTTACCTCTTGAGCGGGACGAAGCGCGCCGAAAGACGGCTGGCGCCTCGGCGCTTCTCAAACGTTGGAGCAGATATCGCAGCTTGACGGGCGTTTTTACGATCGCCTTCGGATAGCTGATCAACGCCGGGGATATGGCGTTTCTCAAAAAACTAAGGCAAAAGGCGGCGAGCTTGGATTTCAAGTTCGACCGCGCCTGTGGGATAGGTGGATGAACAAAAGCAGTCTGGTGGAGCGACAGGGGCAACATGAGCAAGGGTAAGGATTTTAGAGGACCGCGAAAGCGCGGGTTCGATGATGATGGGCCGATGCCCTACGAACCCCGTCCGCGTCCCTCGCGTAGCTTTGACGGCGGTGGCGGCGGGTTCGGCGCGCCGCCGAGCATGGCGCAGGCGCCTGCGACAGGGCCGGCTGTCGACGCGGTCGTCAAATGGTTCAAGGCGGACAAGGGTTATGGATTCGTCGAATTGGCCAATGGCCAGGGCGATGCATTCCTCCACGTGAACGCCTTGCACTCCTCAGGATTCGACTCGGTCCCGCCTGGGGCGAAGTTACGTGTTCAGGTCGGCCAAGGCGCCAAGGGCGCGCAAGTCACGCGCGTTATGGAGGTCGATACGGCTGGGGCGGCCGAGCGTGCTCCCCCGCAACGATCGTTCGGCGGTGGCGGCGGCGGAGACGCCCCTCGTCCACGTCGCGTTCCGCCTGATCCGTCGACCGCCGTCCCCGTCGCCGGCAAGGTCAAATGGTTCGACGACGCCAAAGGTTTTGGCTTCGTGGCGAGCGACGATGGCGGCAAAGACGTCTTCGTTCATATCTCGATCCTCGGTCCGGCGGGTATCACTCATCTCGCTGAAGGACAGCCGGTGAATATGCGCGTGGTGGATACGCCGAAGGGCCGCGAGGCCATTTCGATCTCGACGACATAAAAACGGACACAGCGCCATTCGGCGCTTGATCGCAAAGGCGTGCAGCTTTGATGAGCGCACGCCTTTTTCTTTGAAGCGCAAGGGTGGATGGGCATGGAGCCGTCACGGGATATCGACCGCCTCCTCGCCATCATGGCGGCTTTGCGTACTCCGATCTCCGGCTGCCCCTGGGACCTCGAGCAAAATTTCTCGACGATAGCGCCCTATACGCTCGAAGAGGCTTATGAGGTCGCGGACGCGATCGAACGAGGCGACTTCGCGGACCTCCGCGAAGAACTCGGCGATCTGTTGCTTCAGGTCGCATTTCACGCGCGTATGGCCGAGGAAGCCAAACTCTTCGACTTCGGCGACGTCGTCGAGGCGATTACCAAAAAGCTGATCCGACGCCATCCGCATGTTTTCGGCGATGCACGGGCGCGCTCGCCTGAGACGGTGAAGACGCTATGGTCCGACATCAAGGCCGAGGAGAAGCGCGAACGCGCGGCCGAACGCGAAAAGCTTGGCGCGTCGCCGGCGAATAAAGGCGCGCTTGCCGGCGTGGCCCTTCCCCTCCCTGCTCTAACCCGCGCGGTCAAGCTGCAAGAGAAAGCGAGCAAGGTCGGTTTCGATTGGAACGATCCTCGTGCCGTTCTCGCCAAGCTGCGCGAGGAGACCGAGGAGATCGAAGGCGCGATCGACTCTCGCGATCAAGCCGCGATCAAGGACGAGATCGGGGATCTCCTTTTCGTGGTCGCCAACCTCGCGCGTCACATGAATGTCGATCCCGAAGACGCGCTCCGCGGGACCAACGCCAAGTTCGAACGGCGTTTCGCCCATATCGAGGCTCGGCTCGAAGAGCAAAGCCGCAAACCTGCGGACGCGAGCCTCGAGGAAATGGACGCGCTGTGGAACGAGGCTAAGCGCAAGGAGCGAGCGCTCGAGACTTAGTCGATGGCGGGACCGGGATTTGCTGTTACGATCCTGATTGCTGCGGCTTGGCCGGCAATGGTTGCACCGGCGAGCCGGGGCCGATCTTTTGCAAATTGCCAACGATGATCTTGTCGCCTTCGCTGACGCCTTTGACCACGTTGACGAGTTCGCCGTCCTGCGGACCCAGCGTGACAAGACGCATCTCCGCCTTGTCGCCCGCCCCGACGACATAGAGATACTTGCCCATTTGGCTCGAGCCGAGCGCGGCTTGCGGCGCCATCAAGGCGTCGGGCACATCTTTGATATGCAAACGCACGCGGACGTACTGACCCGGTAGAAGAACGAAATCCGGATTGGCGACGGTTACGCGCGCCGTGATTGTCCCGGTCGCCTTATCGACAACATTGTCGAGGAAGGTCAGTTCGCCCTTGAAGGTCAAGCCGCTTGCGCCCGAAACAGTAACATCCGCATCGACTTTTCCAGCGGAGCGAGTCTGCTGAATTTCGACGAGTTCGGACTCGCTCGGATTAAACGTGACATAGATCGGATCGAGCTCGACGAGCGTATTCAACGCGCCGCTTGCCGGACCGACCAATGCGCCTTTCGCAGCCTGGTTGCGCCCCATTCTTCCGGCGAAGGGCGCTCGGATCTCGGTATAGCTCAAGTTGAGCTCCGCGGTGCGTGTCGAGGCCCTATCCATCGCTAAGGCCGCCTCCGCTTGACGCATGGCGCTTTCGCGTTGGTCGTATGAATCCTTCGCGACGAAGCCGCTTTTGACCAGCTCTTCTCCGCGATTGAAATTCGCCTTGGCGTAGTCAAGCGCAGCCGTATCGCGCTGCGCCTGCCCCTTGGCTTGATCGAGCGCAGCCTGAAGGTCGCGCGGGTCAATCTTGTAGAGAAGATCGCCTGCTTTGACGTCGGCGCCATCGGCGACCGGCTGCGATTCAATGTACCCCGACACTCTTGCTTGCAGGGAGATGTTCTTGATGGATTCTACGCGGGCAGGATAGTCAAGATAGATCGGCAAGGTCTTTTTGACCACCGCTGCGATCGGCACAGGCATGGCCATCATGGCCGCCGGCGGCGCGGCGGCGCGGGCGTCATTTGCGTTCATATTGGCGATATACGCGCCGCCGGCGAGTACGACGCCGAGCCCCGCAAGCGCTATGAAAACCGTCTTTAATATTCGCATGATGCGGTCCTAATCTTCACTCCGCCGCTTCCGCGTGCGGTTTGAAATGTTTGTCAGCTATGGACGCCGGCTCCTCGACGTTGCGTCTTTCGCGCAACTGCTCGATCAAAGCGTAGAAGACTGGCACGAAGATGAGCGTCAGCGCCGTCGCCGCCACCATGCCGCCGAAGACTGTCGTCCCGAGCGATTGACGGCTTGCGGCGCCGGCCCCGGTAGCGAACATCAGCGGCACAACGCCGAGGATGAAAGCAAAAGCGGTCATCAAGATCGGGCGCAGCCTCAACCGCCCCGCCTCCATTGCCGCGTCGATGATGCTCAGCCCTTCCTCGCGGCGGCGCTTGGCGAATTCAATGATTAGAATCGCGTTCTTGGCCGCAAGTCCAATCAGCATCACGAAGCCGATCTGCGAATAGACGTCGATCTGCATCTGGCGCAGCTTCAGCGCGCCCAGCGCGCCGATCAAAGCCAGCGGCGCTGAAGAGAGCACCATAAACGGCATGGACCAACTCTCGTATTGCGCGGCCAAGATCATGAAAACGAAGACGATCGCGAGAGCAAGAACGAGCGTCGCGATCGACCCGGCCTTCAACTCCTGGAACGTCACGCCCGTCCATTCATAGCCGAAATCGCGCGGCAGAGCCTCCGCGACGGCGCGTTGCATAGCGACGACCGCCTGGCCGGAACTATAGCCAGGAGCCGGCGCGCCATTGATCAGAGCGGAACCGTAATTGTTATAATGAGGAACGGTTTCGGGACCAACGATTGGCTTCAGGGCGCCCAGTGTGTTCAGAGGCACCATCCCGCCGGACGCATTGCGAACGTAGAGTTTGCCCAGATCGGAGGTTGTGGCTCGGGAATCCTTGTCGGCCTGCAGAGTGACGCGGAATGTATGGCCAAAGAGGTTGAAGTCGTTGACGTAAAGCGAACCTAGATAGATTTGCAGCGTGTTGAAAACGTCCGGGAGACTGAGGCCAAGCAATTTCGCCTTCGTACGATCGAGATCGTAGTAGAGCTGCGGCGTTGAGGCCGAGAAGGACGTGAACAAGGCTTGCGGATTGAGTTCCGGCTGCTTACGCGCCGCCGCGATCAGGCCCTGCGTCGCGTCGTTAAGCGCGGCGCTGCCCCGGCCAGCGAGGTCTTCGACTTCGAATTCGAAACCGCCGGTCGTGCCCAAGCCATTGACGGAGGGCGGATCGAAGCTGAGCGCGAAGGCCTCGGGGATTGCGAGCAGCTTTGGCCGCACCGAGGCGACGAGACGCGAGGCGTTCTCGTCCGGCCCGCGCTCATCCCAAGGCTTGAGCACGGCAAATTCGATCGCCGAATTCGACTGCGCCGCATTGGTCAGAAAATTGAGCCCGCTGATAAAGCCGGCGATCTGAACGCCTGGCGTCGCCTGAAGGACATCGCGGACTTTCGTCGCCACAGCGTCGGTACGTTCCAACGACGCGCCGTCCGGCAATTGTACGATGACGAAAAAGTAGCCCTGATCTTCGACGGGAAGGAACGTGGTCGGGATCGTTCGCGACAAAGCGTAGGCGCCGCCGACTATGCCAATGAAAACGACAAGAAGCATCCAGCGCAAGCGAATCAGCAACCGCACGGACGATGCATAGGCGTGCGAAAGCCAGTGGAAGCCCGCGTTGAACCAGCGGAAAAAGAAGAACGAACCCGGCGGGCGATGCCGAAGAAAGGCGGCGCTGAGCGCCGGACTCAAAGTCAGCGAGTTGAAGGCGGAAATTCCGACCGAGATCGCCACCGTCAGCGCGAATTGATTGTATAATCGTCCCGCTACGCCGGGGATGAAGGCGACGGGTATAAAGACCGCCATCAGCACCGCGGTCGTCGCAATGATCGGACCGGTCACTTCGGCCATGGCCTTGCGCGCCGCCGCCAGTGGCGGCAATCCGGCCTCGAGTTGGCGCTCGACGTTCTCGACCACGACGATCGCGTCGTCTACCACCAGACCGATGGCGAGAACCATACCGAGAAGACTCAGCATGTTGAGCGAAAAGCCGAAGACCTCCATAACAGCGAGGGTCGCAATGAGTGATACCGGAATGGCGATGACCGGGATGAGCGTCGTACGCCAGCTCTGCAGGAAGGCAAACACCACGAGCACGACCAGGATGAGCGCTTCGCTTAGCGTTATCAACACGTCGTGCATCGAGGCGGAGACGAAGCGCGTCGTATCGTAGTGCATCGCATAAGCTATTCCGCTTGGGAAACGCTTCGAGAGCTCCTCCATCTTGTCTTTGACGCTCTGCTGCAAGGCGAGCGCGTTGGAGCCCGGCATCTGGAAGATCGCCAGAACGACGGTCGGATCTTTGGCGAAATAAGCCGATGAGGAATATTGAAGTGCGCCCAGCTCCACCCGCGCGACGTCGCGCATTCTGACGACCGCGCCGCTCGCTGGGTCGGAACGTATGATGATGTTGGAAAATTCAGCCGGATCGCTTAGGCGTCCGGCCGCATTGACCTGCATTTCGAATGGCGTGCCGGCGGGCGCCGGCGACTGACCGATCTTGCCGGCGGCGACTTGAACGTTCTGCTCCGCTACAGCGTTTTGGACGTCGACGGCGGTGACGCCGAGGTTGGCGAGTTTGTCTGGATCGAGCCACACCCGCATCGAATAACGCCGCTCGCCGAATATTTGTACGTCGCCGACGCCGGGTAGTCGTTTCAAGGGGTCGACGATCTGCAAATAGGCGTAGTTTGAGAGCGCGACGGGATCGACCGAGCGATCGGGCGAAGTCAAATTGACGATCAGGACGAAATTCGGATTCTGCTTTTTGATCGTTACCCCGCCTTGGTTGACGATGGCAGGAAGCGAGGACGCCGCCTGGGAGACGCGATTTTGCACGTCGACAGCGGCAATGTTGATGGGATAGCCGACGTTGAATGTGACCGTGATCGTCGACGAGCCGTCGTTCGAACTCGCCGAGGACATGTACGTCATGCCCTCGACGCCGTTGATCTGTTCCTCGAGAGGCGTCGTTACGGTGTCGGACACGACCTGCGCGCTCGCGCCAGGATAGTTCGCCTGGACGACGACTTGCGGCGGCGTGATCTCTGGGAATTGCGAGACGGGCAACAGAAAATAACAAATCGCCCCGGCGAGCACCATGATCGCCGCGATCGCCGAAGCGAAGATCGGTCGTTGAATGAAAAATCCCACCATCAGCGCGTCACCAGCAGCATTCCGCGCGGTAATGATCGTTCAAACCGCTTGACGTCAAATTCTTGTCCTCGCATTTCGCCAATATTCCGCGTCGCTCGCT
Source organism: Roseiarcus sp. (assembly GCA_030153205.1). Classification (GTDB taxonomy): domain Bacteria; phylum Pseudomonadota; class Alphaproteobacteria; order Rhizobiales; family Beijerinckiaceae; genus Roseiarcus. Next base: position 14,449 of record JASLHV010000575.1, read on the forward strand.
TATCACCTGGCGCGAGATACGATCCATAAGCGATCGAAGCGCATCTGGCTCGACGTGATCGGCTCGCATCATCGCTTGGACCAAAGAATCGGCCAAAAGATCGTCGATCCTGGGATCGTTGGGTCGTCGTTTCATGACGCGTCCTTCCGTTTTCCCACCAGCCGCTTGTCGTTAAGTCACCTAGGGAACACTTAAAGTCGCCTAGGGAAGACCGAGTGGATTGACTCCGGTCTTCGACCGATGTTACTCATCGGTAACAGGAACTGATACCGATCGGTAACATTCCGGTCAAGAGCAATGGTCAAAGAAATTTTTCAAGCGGACTTGGTGGACGGCTGCGTGTCGCGATCGCGCCCGCGCGAACGAATTGTAAACACCGCGCAGGACCTCTTTCACCGTCATGGCATCCGGGGCGTTGGCGTCGAGGCCATCGCCGAAGCCGCCGGCACCAATAAGATGACCCTTTATCGTCACTTCGGGTCGAAGGATGAACTCGTCATCGAATATCTGAATTACAAGGGGAAGAAATCTGAGGAAATTTGGGCTGAGATCGAAGCGGCCAGTCCCGGCGATGCTGTCGGCCAATTGCGCGCTTTCATTTTAAAGGCGGCTCGGTTCATCGCGGAAGACGAGCGCGGTTGCGATCTCGCCAACGCCGCCCTCGAACTGTCTGAGTCAGATCATCCGGCGCGGCGCGTCATAGAGGCTTTCAAAGCCAAGCTCCGCACAAGGCTCGTCGATCTTTGTCGAGCGGCAGGCGCCACCCAGTCGGAGGTCTTGGCGGATTCCCTTGCGCTGCTGATTGAAGGCGCGCGCGTCAATCGCCGGAGCCTGGGAGCCGATGGCCCAAGCGCGACCTTGGTGCGCGCTTGCGAAGCCATTGTCACCTCATTTGGCGTCAATCTTGGCGCGCGTCTTTCTGACGGACCGATTGCCTGAAACTCAGGGCAGATGGTTCTGACTTCGCGAGGGCGCGAGGGCGGCAAGTTCGATCGCCAGCGCCTCATCGATGGGTTCGTCGAGCAAGAGCCTATACCAGACCGCGCCATAGATCGCTGAAACTAGCGCCTCCCGCTTATGGGCATCGGAAACCCGCGCTGCGAGTAGCTGGCGCAACGGTTCTCTGGGCGGTTCTATGAGCCGCTCGCGCAGCATTGCGCGAAGGGCGGGATCGAATTGCGCCTCGGCCATCAAATGGCGGAGCGCCGGCCCGAAGGCCGCAATGGCCGGGATGACGGCGCGCAGGAAGCCTAACAGGTCGCCTGAAC
>JASLHV010000049.1 GCA_030153205.1 Roseiarcus sp.
TCGCCGATTGGCCGAAGAGCGGCGTGCCGCGCAATCCCGAGGCTTGGCTGCTCGCCGCCGCGCGGCGGAAATCGATCGACGCGGCGCGAAGACGGCGCACCGTCGCCGAGGCGAGCGGCCATGTCCAATTGCTGGCCGAGGAGACAGCGGCGATGGCCGAAGAATCCGCGCCGATTCCCGACGAGCGTTTGAGCCTGATGTTCGCTTGCGCGCATCCGGCGATCGAGGCGGCGATCCGCGCGCCGCTGATCCTGCAGACGATCCTCGGCTTCGACGCGGCGACGATCGCCTCGGCCTTTCTCGTCGCGCCAACGACGATGGGGCAAAGGCTCGCACGCGCCAAGGCCAAGATCAGGCTCGCCGGCATTCCCTTCCGTACCCCTGAGCGCGAGGACATGGCCGACAGGCTCGACGCCGTGCTCGCCGCAATCTACGCCGCCTTCGCGGAAGGATGGACGGATCCAAACGGCGCTGAAGCACGGCGGCGCAATCTTGCGGAAGAAGCGATCTGGCTCGGCCGCCTTATCGTGCAGCTTTTGCCGAACGAGGCCGAAGCCCTCGGCCTTCTCGCCTTGATGCTCTATTCCGAGGCGCGAAGACCGGCGCGGCGCGACGAGCGCGGCGATTTTGTGCCCCTCGACGAGCAGGATATGTCGCGTTGGGACGATCGCTTGATCGACGAAGCGGAAGCCCTGCTCGGCAGTGCGAGCGCGATGAAAACAATCGGCCGCTATCAATTGGAGGCGGCGCTGCAATCGGCCCATGTTGTTCGGCGGCGCGGCGGCGGCGTCGATTGGTCGGCGATCGTCACCCTCTATGACGCCCTTTGCGCTTTGACGGGCTCGCCCGTCGCCGCGATCAACCGCGCCGTCGCGCTCGCCGAGACGCAAGGCGCTGCGGCGGGTTTATCCGCCCTCAACGCTGTTGCGGAGGATTCAAGGCTTGCCGAATACCAGCCTTATTGGGCGGCGCGAGCGGAGCTGCTGACAAGGACCGGAGCGCCTGGCGAGGCGAGAGCGGCGTACGATCAGGCGATCGGTCTTGAATCTGATCCCGCCGTGCGGCGATTTCTGCAGAAGAAACGGGCGCTGTTACGATTGCACGCTTGAGTTTAGGTCGCGCCAAGCGCCGCGCCAGCCAATGCTCCCAACACGACAACCAGCCATGGCGGCGTACGCCACATGAAAAGCAGCAAGAACGCGGCGATTGCGATCGCATAATCGGCGGCGTTCACAATCCCTGCCGTCCAGACCGGATGATAGAGCGCTGCTATGAGAAGGCCCACGACGCTGGCGTTCACGCCGCGCAGCGCGGCGCGCACCATCGGTTGTTGACGCAGCGTGGTCCAGAACGGCAAGACGCCGATGATGAGAAGAAACGAGGGAAGATAGATCGCCACGAGACAGAGCGCCGCGCCGACAACACCGTTCGGCGCCGGGCCCATGGCCGCTCCGAGGTAAGCCGCGAAAGAGAAGAGCGGCCCGGGAACCGCTTGCGCGGCGCCGTAGCCGGCGAGGAACGCATCATTGCTGATCCATCCCGGCGGCGTGACGGCCGCTTGCAACAGCGGCAGCACGACGTGACCGCCGCCGAAGACCAAAGCGCCGGCGCGATAAAAGGCGTCGAAATATCTGATGCCTTGGCTTGTCGTCGCCGCGGCCGCGAGCGGCAGAAGGACGAGCAGAGCGAAAAAGGCGACAAGCGAGGCCAGGCCGAAAGTCTTGCCGATCAGCGCCGGCGGCGCATGGCTTTTCGCGAGAGGTTCTTCGCGCGGCAGCGCCAGGCCGACGATCGCCCCGATCGCAATCGCAGCAAGTTGCCCCCAAGCCACTGGCGCGGCGAGCACGATGATCGCCGCGACCACGGCGAGTGTCGCCCGACCACGATTCGGCGCGAGCGTTCGGCCCATGTTGAGGGTCGCCAGCGCCACCACAGCGACCGCCACCGCTTTGACGCCGTTAAGCCAGGCCGCGCCCGGCGCGCCGAGGCTCGCTGGAACGCCAAAGGCGAAAAGCGTCATGAGGAGGGCGGAAGGAAGCGTAAAGCCGATCCAAGCGGCGGCGGCGCCGAGAAATCCGGCGCGCGAAAGACCGATCGCCAGCGCGACCTGGCTCGAAGCCGGACCGGGCAGGAATTGACACAGAGCGACGAGATCGGCGTAGGCGTGCTCGTCGAGCCAACGCCTTCGGCTGACGAATTCGTCCCGGAAATAACCGAGATGCGCCACAGGTCCACCAAAGGACACGCAGCCGAGCTTGAGGAAGGCGGCTAAGACCTCGCTTGCGCCACGATTTTGCATCATCTGTTGGTCATAACATTTCGGCCGGCGCGCGCGCGATCCGGCATGGGAGATTTCAAATCGCCGCGAATTTCGAATCGAGGCTCTCGCACGCCGCCCATGACTCCGAGCAGGGCTCTTGGCGCATGGCGTTTCTCCAACCGACGGAATGGGCCGCCCCGTTCGTCACACGTTTCAACGCCTATCACGAGCACAGCACGGCTTTCACGCGCCGTTGCGAGCCGCCGTCCGGCCTGGCGACTTTAGTCTTCAATCTCGGCGAAGAATTGCGCGTCGAACATCCCGCGGAAACTCACAACGCCTATGGCGCCGGCGAGGCCTTCTATACTGGCGTCAGCACCCGCTACGCGGTCACCGAAACGGACCGCGCACAAGCTGGCGCCCAGGCGATGCTGACACCTCTCGGCGCGCGTCTTTTGCTCGGCTTTCCCCTCAGCGAAGTCGGCGACTTCATGATCGATCCGAAGGACCTGTTCGGCGGCCTGGCCGGCGAAACCCAGGAACGTCTGCAAGAGTGCAATGCCGAGGAGGGACGTCT
>JASLHV010000092.1 GCA_030153205.1 Roseiarcus sp.
GCGGTTCTATGAGCCGCTCGCGCAGCATTGCGCGAAGGGCGGGATCGAATTGCGCCTCGGCCATCAAATGGCGGAGCGCCGGCCCGAAGGCCGCAATGGCCGGGATGACGGCGCGCAGGAAGCCTAACAGGTCGCCTGAACGGATGGCGGCTTCCTGTGGGCGATCGATGCGCGTGCGGCCCTTTTCGGCGATGGCGTCGAGGATAACCGCCGCCTTGCTTGGCCACCAACGATAAAGCGTTTGCTTGCCCGCGCCAGCCGCCTTGGCGATCGAATCCGCCGTCACCTTATCGTAGCTGCGCTCCATCACCTGCCAATAGGCGGCGTCGAGAATGGCGTTTCGGCTAACCTCTGAGCGCGGCCGGCCCGGCGAGCGTTTTTCGGTGTTTTCCATGGCCCGTAGCATAAGGAGACATTGCGAGACCGCAAGTCTCATATTATATCGAGACTTGAAGTTCACAAAGGGGGGAAACGATGAATGCCTGGCGCGCGCTCGAAAACGGCACTCTCGAGCTTCAGGATTTGCCTACGCCGCAACTCGCGGCGGACGGCGTCCTCGTTCGTATGGAGGCTGCGCCGATGCTGTCCTACCTGAGGCGGGTGTTGGACGGCTCGCTCGGCTACGACACGCCCCCGCGACCTTTCACGCCAGGCACGAATGGGATCGGCGTCATCGAAGCCGTGGGCTCGGCGGTTTATCATCTCAGCCCGGCCAACGCGTCGTGCTCGATCCTCGTCTGGTCGCCAACGAACAGATTGTCGAGCCGGCGCAAATTCTGATTGGCCTGACCGGCATGCGATCTTCCGAGGGCGGCGCGCATGCGCCGACTAAGATGCTGCAAGCAGCGTGGCCGGACGGAACCTGCGCGGAAATGGCTCACATGCCCGCCGCGGTCGTAACGCCCCTCCCGGTCTCCCTCGCCGCCATCCCCGCCGCAAAACTTGCGGCAATCGGAAAATTCGCCGTGCCTTTCGGCGGCCTCCTCCGCGCTGGACTTCAGGCCGGCGAGACGATCGTGGTCAACGGCGCCAGCGGTTATTTCGGAAGCGCTGGGGCCGTACTGGCGTTGGCGCTTGGGGCTGGCAAGGTCATTGCGGCGGGGCGCGACGCCAACGCGCTGGAAGATCTCGCTGCGGCCGCCGGACCGCGGCTCGTACCTGTCGTTCTATCAGGCGAGGTTGCTCGCGACGCCGAAGCGCTCCGGGCGGCTGCAGGCCGCTCCATTGACCTGGCGCTCGATCTTGTCGGCCGCGCTGATAGCGCCAACGCCACGCTCGCCGCCTTGTGTAGCCTCCGTCGCGGCGGGCGGCTCGCCTTGATGGGCAGCATCCGACAGCCGCTGCCGTTGACCGTGGGTGAAATGCTCGCCCAGGATTGGAGCGTGATGGGTGTGTTCATGTATCCGAAGGACGTTCCAGCGCGTATCGCCAAACTGATCGAAGACGGCTTGTTGGACCTTCGCCTTGTGCGCGAGCGCGTCTTCCCGCTTGTTGAGATCGAGGCCGCAATGGATGCGGCGGCGACTATGCGCGGTTTGGACCTGACCGTGCTGACGATGACGTAAGAGACTAATAGGTCGACGGCTCGGGCCGCGGCCGCGAGGCCGCCGTTGCCTGGATTTCCTCTATTTCCGCTCGTTTCCGGCTTGCTAGCCCGACTACTCGCATCAAGAAGTCTTGATCTTCGTCGGCGAAAACTTTTGCGCCATCAGTCGTTTCCTGGGCGGGAATAAACACGTCCTTGGGCCCATGCAGCCAGACCGCAACAACATAGAGAGCTGGAATCTCCAAAATTCTTGGCTCGAAGGAATCGGCGCTTCCCCCGTATAGATTCTCCGCCGCATAGGCTGCATTCAGCAGCCTCTCTGCAAAAGCTCCCTTTGTAACCCGGCCAAATTTCTTTGCAGATCCAACAATGTCAATATCGGCAACGATAGGCTCGCCATCCTTCACAACAAAATAGCGCCAGCCGACAGGATACGTATGGTCCAAGAAATCAGGGCCTTTTATATCGTCGAAATTGACGGAAAAAACCCTGATTGGCTGAGATGTCGCAATTGGTTTTGCCGCAAAACTCTTAGTAGCGCCTCCAACAATAGAGCTATCCCGGTTTAGTATTTCACCGAGATACCGACCAAGCAGTTCCGAGCCTCCCTCCGGCGCTTTGGGTTTCAAAATCGTCATCGCCGTTCCTCGAATGATGCTTACGCCGACAGCGGAGCGGATGGATCGGCAACATAGCCGCCGAGAGCTACGGCGCTCGACAATGTAAAGTAGCTGTGCGTCCACATATCGCCAGGGCTGCGATAGCCAGAAACAAAAGTGGCGTAAGGCAACGTGGACGCACCATAATATGGATCGAAGACGTCGACAAACTCCGCTCCGTCGCTCGCGACTTGCCATCCGCCAATGGCGACGAAATGCGCCAAACCGGCGGCCCAGGCAATACGGCAGCCCAGCGGGCGACCGGTGTTGATTTCGCTTTGCACCGTGGAGAACGGCTCGCTCGTGTAATCAATTCGGTCGAAGTGCCCTACTCGGGCGAGAGCGCGGTCGAGATACCACGCCCTGTCACATGGGCCGGGCACTGGTGAAACACAGCAGGTGGCTGACAATTCTTGGCCCGCTAGTCTGCATTGGGTCCATCCGCCGGCGCCGAAGAATATGGCAACGCTGACGCTCACTGCCGCCCAACACCAATTGTTGGCCTGCTGAGTCTGCATCGAGAAGGCCGTCAGGACATACGAACCTGCGGCGCCCCCTACCGGCGGCGACAAGTTGACCATTAAAGCGCCGGGTGGCGGCGCAATTAGTGTGACTGGAAGAAGGAAGGATGGAACAGACAAGTCGAGTCTCCCCCTCTTATGTCTTCTGTCTATTACGAGCGCGCGTTACCGCTGCAAACGGCGAAAACACTTCGTCGTCTGAATTATGAAAAAATGCTAATTCCTTGAATGCGCAGGCCTAGCCAGATTTGGACATCGCCACAAATGATCGCCAGCGCCCAGGTCGGCAGTTTGTTCAAAGCTTCGACAAGCTTGGCCCAATCCGCAGGATCGCCCGCGCCGCCGCCGGCCGCTCCTCTTGGCCAAAGGTTGCAAAGAAGCTTTCCCGCGGCGACTGCGAGTAGTACGACGCCAAGAATGACAACGACTAAGCCGAGAACAACAAGCGCTTCGCCCAATAAATCCTTCATCGCAGCCCTCCGCCACTGAGGTTGCGCGCGTTGAGCGTAGCTCAAGCGGAAATATCTTTTGCCAATTGCCTAAATAGCTATGGCAGAATTGTAAGTACAAATGACCGAAATGGCAAGTGAATAAACTCAGTAATTCGCCGATTTTTCAGACAAGGACAAAGTCGCGGTCCGAGCGCGTTAACGCGTGTCCTTTCAAGCAATCTAGAGGCGGCCGTACCGCGACCCGCTCAGGCCGTCGCGAAACCGGGAAAGCGTCGCGCGACGCGAGCCATCTTCTCGGGTGTGACCCGCAGTTTGAGATGGATACGCCCGTCCGTAGTCGCCTCGCGGGCCATTACCTCGGTATTTTCATAGAGCCAATGCAATCCCTGCCCGTCCGCGCCATCGAGATCGAGATCGATCAGCGCGCGGCCAGCCGCGAGCCGGTCTTCGATCGCCTGGAGAAGATGATCGAGGCCCTCCCCCGTTAGCGCGGAAACCGCGATCGGTTCGCCCTCGCCGCCATTGTGCGCCGCCCGCATCGCCCCGCGATGGTCGGCGTCCAGTTTGTCGAGCTTGTTCCAGACCTCGATGACCCGGTCGCCTTCTGTCGTCACGCCGAGTTCGGCGAGAATGGCGGCCACGTCCTTACTCTGAGCCTCGCTGTCGACATGCGAAATATCGCGAACATGAAGGATCACGTCTGCAGCGAGCACCTCTTCGAGAGTCGCTCGGAAGGCTGAAATCAACATTGTCGGCAGATCGGAAATAAAGCCGACCGTATCGGAGAGGATTGCCGTCCCGCCATGCGGAAGGTCCAAGGCGCGCATAGTCGGGTCCAGCGTCGCGAACAGCATGTCCTCTGCGACGACCTTGGATTGGGTTAGCCGATTGAAGAGCGTCGACTTGCCGGCGTTGGTATAACCGACCAATGCGACGACAGGATAAGGAACCTCACTGCGGCTGGCCCGATGCAAAGCGCGCGTCTTCTTGACGCCTTCGAGCTCCCGCTCGATGCGGATGATCCGCTCTTGAATCAAGCGACGGTCCGTCTCGATCTGAGTTTCGCCAGGGCCGCCGAGGAAGCCAAAGCCGCCCCGTTGGCGCTCGAGGTGGGTCCAAGACCGCACCAGCCGCGATTTCTGATAGGCGAGATGGGCGAGTTCGACCTGAAGGGCGCCCTCGCGCGTTCGCGCCCGGCGACCGAAAATCTCCAAAATCAGGCCGGTTCGATCGATAACTTTTGACGAAAAGGCCTTTTCGAGATTGCGCTGTTGCACAGGCGACAGCGCGCAATCCATCACGACGAGGCCGACCTCCTCCTCTTTGACGCGGGCGGCGAGCGTTTCGACTTTGCCTTTGCCAACAAAAGTCGCGGGGCGAATTTCAGCCAAATTCACGGCTTCGGCGCCAACGACGTCCAAATCGATGGCCCGAGCAAGGCCGACCGCCTCCTCCATGCGCGCTTCCGGTGACCGCGCGCGTTGCGCTTCGTCGCCGCGTCTAACAGTCAGATAAGGTCCGACAACGAGCGCCCGCATGTTGCGGGCGACCGTTTCTTCCGGACGACGGAGGCGATCCTCCAACGTTATTTTAGCCAAATGCAGCGCGCCTATTCAGCTCTTCTCAGCGCTCGCCGGTTCTTCGCCAGATTCGAACATCTGGATCGGATGAGCGGGCATGATCGTCGAAATAGCGTGTTTGTAGACGAGTTGGGAGTGCCCATCACGTCGAAGTAGGAGACAAAAATTGTCGAACCAGCTGACGAAGCCCTGAAGCTTGACGCCGTTCACGAGGAAGATTGTCACTGAGGTCTTGGTCTTCCGAACATGGTTCAGGAACGTATCTTGAAGATTTTGTGCTTTTTCGCTGGCCATGAGCCGATTCCGTTTGTTTTGGGCCGCTTGCGCAGCCATGCTAGTTAACGCCTCACTCGCTGGATTTCTTCGCCAATCATGTGCTGCCGCATGAATGGCGCTTGGCCTGCCCCAAGGCCTTATTATTTAGTAACAAGTAGTATTACGGCGGCCACAAGGCAAACTTCAGACCACCCGCAGCCTTTCAGAGAGACGAACTCTCAGCAAAATTGTGGAATTTCCCCCGTAAAGCCAAGGTCGTAGACCCTGGACGTCCATTGCCGATCAGCCGGTCGTCGACCATCACGACCGGCATGACGCCGTTGCCGGCGCTGGTCAAGAACGCTTCCCGGGCGGCGTAGGTTTCCGCAAGGGTAAAGGGTCGCTCTTCGAAGAAAAGACCCTGCCGAGCAAGCGCTCCAAGCAGAGTCCCCCGGGTGATCCCGCTTAAGATCGCCCGATCCGCCTGTCTCGTCACCAGCTTATCGTCGCCGGTGATGATCCAGGCGTTGGTCGAAGAGCCTTCCGTGATTCTTCCCTGGTCATCGACGAGCCAGGCCTCGTAGGCGCCCTGCTCTCGCGCTTTCTGCTTGGCGAGAACATTGGGCAGGAGCTGAAGGCTTTTGATGTCGGGTCGGCGCCATCGTTCGTCGGGCAAAGTTACAACCCGCACGCCAGCGGCGGCATTCGTCTCGCCTTTGCGGCGATCGTTGGACCTTGCGGTCACGACGAGGCTCGCACGAGTTTGCGCCGGGAAACCATGATCGCGCGGCGCAACGCCCCTCGTCACCTGGATATAGGCCAATCCGTCGCGCACGCCATTTCGTGCGACGACCTCACGCATGATGACCTTGAGCGCCGCGAGGCCGATCGGAGACGCGATGCTCAATTGGGCGAGCGAGCGCTCAAGGCGAGCCAGATGCGGCGTCTCGTCAATGAGCCGTCCGCCGAGAATTTCGCAAACTTCATAGACGCCATCACCAAATTGATAGCCGCGATCCTCAATATGAACGACAGCTTCGGCGTGACGGCGATAGACGCCATTGACATAGGCGATGCGGCTCATGGGTGTAGCGCTTGTCAGTCGACGCCGAGCGATTTCAATTTGCGATGAAGCGCGGACCGCTCCATGCCGATGAACTCGGCGGTACGAGAAATATTGCCGCCAAATCGATTGATCTGCGCGACGAGATATTCCCGCTCGAAGACTTCGCGCGCCTCGCGCAAGGGTAAGCTCATCAGTTTCTCGCCGCCAACCCCGCTCGGAATCGAAGGAACAAGCGCGCCAATCTCGGACGGCAAAAGCGCGGCGGTGATTTCTGAATCAGGCTCTCCTGACGCAAGAATCATCAGCCGTTCGACATTGTTGCGGAGTTGACGAATGTTGCCGGGCCAATCGTGAGATTGAAGAACCGCCATGGCGTCAGCCGCAATCCGCCGACGTGGAACGCCCATCGCCGCCGAGGCTTGATCCATGAAAAACTCGATCAGTTCCGGAATGTCCTCGCGTCGCTCTGACAAGGATGGCGCTCGGATCGGCACCACCGATAGCCGATGGAAAAGATCCTCCCTGAAACGGCCCTCGGTAATCGCTTCGGCAAGGTCGCGGCTCGTCGAGGAAATGATCCGGACATCGACGTGAACGCGCGCCGATCCGCCGACGCGCTGGAAGTTCTGATCGACAAGAACACGAAGAATCTTTGATTGCGTTTCGAGCGGCATGTCGGCGACCTCGTCGAGGTACAACGTGCCGCCATGAGCCTCTTCGAGCGCTCCGACCGAGCGCGGACGATCATCCGCCGCCTCGACGCCGAACAATTCAGCCTCCATCCGATCAGGCGTCATTGTCGGCGCATTGATAACGACGAAAGGTCCGGCGGCTCGCGAGGAATGGGCGTGAATCAACCGCGCCGCGAGCTCTTTGCCCGCGCCCGCCGGTCCTGAAATCAAGATGCGTGAATTGGCGGGGCCGACCCGT
>JASLHV010000096.1 GCA_030153205.1 Roseiarcus sp.
GCCGATGACGCGTTGGGTGTCGTCGCTATTGGCGCAGATAATGCCGCCGACCGTCCCGTCGTCATTGGGAATTGGACTGTACGAGAACGTATAATAGGTTTCTTCGGGATAGCCGTTCCGCTCCATGATGAGGAGCTGGGCCTCGACATAGGTTCCCGCATCGCCGCTCATCGCGGTCGCGAGCATCGGCCCGATCTCCGGCCAGATTTCGCGCCAGACTTCCTTGGTCGGCCTGCCGAGCGCCCAGGGATGCTTGCCGCCGATGATCGATTTGTAAGGGTCGTTATAGAAATAAGTCAGGTCCTGCCCCCAGCCGACCCAGATCGGCTGACGGGAAGTCAGCATGATGCGAAGCGCCATTCTGAGGTTCTGCGGCCAATTTTCCAGCGCGCCCAAAGGCGTGGCGACCCAGTCAAAATCGCGCGTGAGTTGGCCTAGCTCGCCGCCTCCGGCGAGAAAACTCCGCGCGTTGCCATTCGAGCGCGCATCCGCGCCCCCGCGCAATTCCTTATTCACCGACACGCTCCCCCGGCGGCATTCAAACCTAGCGGTTTGACGTTGGCGACTTAAACGCTCAACGAGCCATTTTGATCCTTCGACGGCGCTTATGACGCTGAATTGACGACGCTATCGTCACCGGGGCGTACGCGGCTTACCGCCTCTCCCCGCGCGCTTGCGCCAGCGCCTCGTCCAGAAGCGCCGCCAGTTTCTCCGGCTCCTGCGGAAATCCGGCCCGGATCCACAGCGCCTGCAATGCTTTCAGCGTCGCGCCGACCTGATGGCCGGTCGCGACGCCGCGGGCGAGGATTTCCGCGCCGGAGAAGGGCAGGGCGGGCATCGGCGTGTCGAGGAGGAAATAGTGTGTGCTCAAAAAGCGCTTGTCGTCCGGCGCCGCGCCCGAATCGGCATGGGCGAGCGTCAGCGCGTCGAGGGCGGCCGTGCGTCCATGCGCGTAGAGCAAAGCGCGCAGATCGCCCGGCGGCGGCGGTTCGCTCAAACCATGCAAAGTCTCGAGCACATGCGCCGCTTCGCTCAGCCGATCGAGGTCGGCGTTGGACAGCCGCAGCCGTTCGCGCAAACGGTCCGCGTCCTCGACGATCCGTACCATCAGCCCGGCGAGGCGCAGCAGCGGATCGGGCGGCGCGCCGCGCGCCCTTTCGATAGCGACGAGCCGCGCGTGACGCGCCGGGTCGGGCGCCGCGGCGAGAAGCGGGATCAGCAGGCCGCAATTGCAGAGCGTCGTCATGACCTCGGCCGCCCGCGGCGCCTTCAAGAGTTTGAACAATTCCGCCGCGATGCGCTCGCGCGACAGGCGTTGCAACCCGTCGCGTTCTTGAACCGCCGCGAGAAACCCTTCCTCATCGATTGGGCTGTCGCCGTAAGCGGCGGAAAAGCGAAAGAACCGCAAGGCGCGCAGATAGTCCTCTCGGATGCGCTGGCGCGCCTCGCCGATGAAGCGCACGCGCCGGGCGGCGAGATCGGCGAGGCCGCCGGCATAGTCATGGACGCGGCCGTCGCGCGACAGCGATAAGGCGTTGATGGTGAAATCGCGGCGTAGCGCGTCTTGCTTGAAGTCGCGGCCGAATCGTACTTTGGCGTGGCGTCCGTCCGTTTCGACGTCTTCGCGCAAGGTTGTCGTCTCGTAGCCTTGGCCGTCGACGACGATGGTCACCGTGCCATGCAACAGGCCCGTCGGTACGGCTTTCAATCCGGCGGCGCGGGCGCGGCGCATCGTTTCGTCAGGCGTCGCCGTGGTGGCGAGATCGAAATCGCTCACTTTCAGGCCGAGAACGAGGTCGCGCACGGCGCCGCCGACGACGCGGGTTTCTTCGCCGTGTCCATCGAGCGCGTCCAATATGCTGGCGAGGCCGCCCTTGCGCAGCAGCTTGTCGTCTGCGAGTCGTCCCTCGACAAGAGTCGTCAGCGCGCTCATTCGATATGGCCGGGCACGAAGACGCCGCTCTTGTTGAGATGAGCGGGAATATAGGTGCCTTGGCCGCGCGGCGCATAAAGCGCGAGAATCACCATGCCGAGGATGGCGACGAAGAGGCCGACCAACGTCAGGGTGGAGACGCGGCTGCGCGTCCAATGCTCCATGGCGAGCGGGTAGCGCGCCTGCAGCGCGAGATAGATCGCGAACAAGATGAAGGGACTCAAGAACAGCGCGACCGGCTCGAGCACTGCGCGCAGCATCAGGAGTACAGCCTCTCGTAAAGATTGCGCAGGATGCCCGCCGTCGCCCCCCAAATGTTTCGGTTCTCATAAGGCATGACGTAGAAATGCCGCAGCCGCCCCTGCCACTCGCGCGATTGGCGCTGATGATTGGCGGCGTCCATCAAAAAGCTGAGCGGTGTTTCGAAAGCGTCCTCGACTTCATAAGGATTGATCGAAAGCGTGAAATCAGGCGTGACGATGGCCGTCATCGTCAGAATGAGGAAGCCCGTGCCGGTGAGGTACGGATCGAGCCAGCCTGTCGGCTCGATATGGCGCGCATCGAGGCCGATTTCTTCTCGCGCTTCGCGCAGGGCCGCGGCCAGCGGCGCCTCGTCGGGATCGATCTTGCCGCCGGGAAAGGCGATCTGGCCGGAATGCTGGCGGAGCGCCGTCGCGCGCTGAGTCAACAGCACCGTCGCGCCGCCCGGTCGCGCGACGATCGGCGCGAGAACCGCCGCCGGCCGCGCCGTGCTCAAAAGCGCCGCGTCAGGACCCGGCCCATTCAAAGAGAAATCGCCGCGCTTCGGCGCATGGGCGGGATCGAGCGCGCCTTCCGGCAGATCCAGCGACAGCCGCGCCTTGGCGCGGGCGCGAAAATCCTCGGCGGAGAAGAAATTGGGCGGCGCGTTCACAGGCCCTCGATCTCCGCGGCGCGGGTCATTGGGAAAAAAATCCCGCTGGAGACGATGCCGAACCAGTCTTCGCCTTGATGCGTCCGCGTTTCGCCGAGCGCGACCAGGTCGTAGAACAGCGCGCGCTTGACGAGAGCCCAAAGCCCGCCTCGCACCAGCGCATAAGGCTTCAGGCCCTCGGAGGCGCCAGGCTCAAAACGCAGCGGATGTTCGGCGTCGATGGTGACGAAATCCTCGACGCTCGTCCGGAAAGTGATTCGCCGCGCGGCCGCCTCCCCCTCGACCGTCATTTCCACAGCGAGAAAGGGCGCATCGTCCACTTTGACGCCGACGCGCTCGACCGGCGTGACGAGCACGTAGGAATCGTCATCGCGTCTGAGGATCGAGGCGAAGAGCTGGACCAGCGGCAG
>JASLHV010000116.1 GCA_030153205.1 Roseiarcus sp.
TGAGGCGGCGGTTCTTGCGGCGGCGCCGGACGCGGTCATTTTTGGGGCCGGTGTCGAGCGGCTTCCCAATACGCTTTGCTTCGCTGTTCCCGACGTTGCGGCTGAGACTCTGGTGATCGGTTTGGACCTTGCCGGCTTCGCGGTGTCGTCCGGTTCGGCCTGTTCCTCTGGAAAGGTCTCCCGTTCGCACGTTTTGACGGCGATGGGCGTCGAGCCGGGTCTCGCTTTGGGGGCTGTGAGATTGAGTCTTGGCTGGGCCTCGTCCGCGGACGAGGCCGGGCGTTTTGCAGAGGCTTTTGAGCGAATTCTCGCGCCGATGCGGCGCGGCAGAAACGCGGCGTGAAAAGTTGAACGAGTGGACGCGAACGATGTTCGATTATTTAGGTTTCGCCGGGAACCGAGCGCAGGTGGGAGACTTTTACGACACCTGCGCAGGCGCTGAGGGCAATGGCGCTCCCGGCTGGCGTGCGAATTACCACTCGAATTATAAGGGCGCGTTTGAAATCGATCCTAATCGACACAATATAGAGGCTGTGTGTCACAGCCCCGGGCGTGACGAACAGTCCACCGCCAAATCGTGAAACCCACCAGCGGTCCTTGAAACCGCCAAGGCGAGGAGAGTTTTAAATGGCGGCCGTCCAAGAGACAGTCGACAAGGTTCGTTCGATCGATGTGAGCGAATACAAATATGGCTTCATCACCGACATCGAATCCGACAAGGCCCCGAAAGGCCTGAACGAAGATATTGTCCGGTTCATTTCCGCCAAGAAAGGCGAGCCCGAATGGCTGACCGAATGGCGGCTCGGCGCTTATCGCCGTTGGCTGACCATGGACGAGCCGAAATGGGCGCGCGTCGAATATCCGGCCATCAACTACCAGGATCTCTACTACTACTCCGCGCCGAAATCGTCCCCCGGACCGCGATCGCTTGACGAGGTCGATCCTGAATTACTGCGCACCTACGAGAAGCTCGGCATTCCGCTTCGCGAGCAAGAAGTGCTGGCCGGCGTCGAGCGGCCGCGCGTTGCAGTTGACGCTGTGTTCGATTCCGTTTCCGTGGCGACGACGTTCAAGGCCGAGCTCGCCAAGGCCGGCGTGATCTTCTGCCCGATTTCAGAGGCGGTTCACACGCATCCGGAATTGGTGAAGCAATATCTCGGCTCAGTCGTGCCGACCTCGGACAATTTCTTCGCGACACTGAACTCCGCGGTCTTCTCTGATGGTTCGTTCGTCTATGTGCCGCCGGGCGTGCGTTGCCCGATGGAGCTTTCGACTTACTTTCGCATTAACGAACGTAACACCGGCCAGTTCGAGCGGACGCTGATTATCGCCGATAAGGGTTCATACGTCAGCTATCTCGAAGGCTGCACCGCCCCGAAGCGCGACGAGAATCAGCTTCACGCGGCGGTGGTGGAGCTCATTACGCTCGACGACGCCGAAATTAAATATTCGACGGTGCAAAATTGGTACCCCGGCGACGCCAAGGGCCGAGGCGGAGTCTATAATTTCGTGACCAAGCGCGGCGATTGCCGCGGCGCGCGGTCGAAGATTTCCTGGACGCAGGTCGAGACTGGCTCGGCGATCACCTGGAAATATCCGTCCTGCATTTTGCGCGGCGATAGTTCGCGCGGCGAATTCTATTCGATTGCGATTTCGAACGGCCGCCAGCAGGTCGATAGCGGCACCAAGATGATCCATCTCGGCAAGAACACGACGAGCCGTATCATCTCCAAGGGTATCGCAGCCGGCCAGTCGCAAAATACCTATCGCGGTCAGGTATCGGCGCATCGCCTCGCGACGGGCGCGCGCAATTTCACCAATTGCGATTCGCTCCTGATCGGCGACAAATGCGGCGCCCATACGGTGCCCTATATCGAGGCGAAGAATTCCTCGGCGACATTCGAGCACGAAGCGACGACGTCGAAGATTTCCGAAGACCAACTGTTCTATTGCCTGCAGCGCGGTTTGTCGGGCGAGGAGGCGACGGCTCTCATCGTCAACGGCTTTGTGCGCGACGTGCTGCAGCAACTGCCGATGGAGTTCGCGGTGGAGGCGCAGAAGCTGATCGCGATCTCGCTCGAGGGGAGCGTCGGGTGACCGGCCGGACGATTCAAATGACTTTGCCGGAGGAACTCGACGCCGAGGTTACGGCGGCGGTCGCAGAGGGCGAATATGCTTCGAAGCAGTCGCCGCGTGGCGAGCGCCCGACGCCTTGACGCTTTGCTTGCTGTGAACGAGTTGCGACGTCTATGGCGGGAAGGACGGGAGAGCGGATATCTGCCGTCAGGCAATTATCTGATCCTCTATAGAGTCATTGATGATCGGGTTGAGATCGTGCGGTATGTCCATGGGCGGCGAGATTTGTGTCAGCATGTTTGATTAAGACGCAGAGAAATCAGCAACGTCGTCAAATCGTAGATTGACGGGGCGCGACGAGGTACAAAAGAAAATGATGCTTGAAGTTAAAGGTCTCCACGTCGAAATTCACGGCAAGCCAATCCTCGATGGCCTCGACCTCACGGTGAAGGCCGGCGAGGTCGCGGCGATCATGGGACCGAACGGATCGGGCAAATCGACATTGTCGTACGTGATCGCGGGCAAGGCGGACTATGAAGTCACCGCCGGCGAAGTGCTTCTTGATGGCGAGAGCATCCTCGAACTCTC
>JASLHV010000127.1 GCA_030153205.1 Roseiarcus sp.
GATCAAGACGAGAACCGCCATCGCCCAGACCCGCCGGCGCGGGGCCGGCGTTTCCTCGCCCCTATTCAGCGACTCCGATGAGTGAGGAAACGCGACCGCTTCGGCCTCGACTGAGGGCGTCTCTACGGCGAAATCAGGCGCATCCGTAGGAACAGGTGGCGGCTTGGGGGCGTTGGCGGAAGCATCGCCGCTGAAATCGACATTGACGACCCGGCTGTTATCGCTGTCCGTGCGGATGGATTGGCGCGGCGCCGGCGCCGCGCCGGGAGCCGACTCCGCGCGCGGCTTTGGCGTTTCCACGGCTGGCGCCGTCAGATCTTCAGCTCCAAGCAACCGCGCCAGCTCCGCCAGGGGATCGTCCTGCTGCGTAGCTAGCGATCCCGTCGCGCGCAGGCGACGCTCGAATTCGTCAATATTGACGGCTGGGGTAGCGCGTAACGCTGGTTCGCTCATTCCATTCCTCTTAGTAACGCCCGTTGACTGGCCAACTGGTTTTCACCTAGCCGGCTCGCTAACGCATTTCTTCGGGCGCGCTGACGCCGAGGAGGCCCAATCCTGACGCGAGAATAATCGTCACAGAAAGCGCCAACGCAATACGCGCATTGGTTAATTCTCTGCTACGATTATTAACGAAACGCAAATGCGGCATATCTTTACCTCGGTTCCAATGGGCATGGAACCCGGTAGCCAACTCATGCAAAAAAAAGGCAATTCTATGGGGCTCGCGCGCCACAGCCGCTTGATCGACGATTCGAGGGTAATGCGCCATCAACCGGAGAAGCGCGCGTTCGCTCTCATCGGATAGAAGCGCAAAGTCTCCTTCGACTAGCGAGGCGGAGGTCGCGTCGAAATCCGGAAAAGCCGCCCGCGCCTGGCGAAGCACGCTGCGACCGCGCGCGTGAGCGTATTGAACGTAGAAGACCGGATTGTCCTGGCTTTGCTCGATCACCTTGGCCAAATCGAAATCCAGCGTGGCGTCGTTCCGGCGCATTAACATCATGAAGCGAACCGCGTCGACGCCGACTTCATCCACCACTTCACGTAATGTGACGAAGTCCCCTGCCCGCTTTGACATTTTCACCGGCTCGCCACCCCGCATCAAGCGCACCAATTGGCACAGACGCACGTCGAGACTCGCCTTTTTCTCTGACACCGCGGCGACCGCCGCCTGCATGCGCTTGACGTAACCGCCGTGGTCGGCGCCCCAGACGTCGATCAGCGTACGGAAGCCGCGATCGACCTTATCCTTATGATAGGCGATGTCGGCGGCGAAATAGGTGTAACTCCCATCGGACTTGATCAGCGGGCGGTCAACGTCGTCGCCGAAGTCGCTGGTACGGAAAAGCGTTTGCTCGCGATCCTCCCAATCGTCGACCGGCGCGCCTTTCGGCGGCGGCAGACGGCCGAGATAGACGATGCCGCGTTCGCGCAAATCCTCAATCGCCGCTTTGACGAGATCCTTGCCGCCGTCGGCCCCCGTCAGCGCCCGCTCCGAGGAAAACACGTCGTGAGTTACGTTAAGCGCGGCGAGATCCTCGCGAATCATCACCATCATCGCGTCGATCGCTTTGCGGCGCACGATCGGCAGCCAGTCGGGATTGTCTTTCAGGCTCGCGCCGAATTCCCGGGCGAGCGCCTGGCCGACTGGCGCAAGATAGTCGCCGGGATAGAGGCCCTCGGGAATAGCGCCAATATTTTCGCCGAGCGCTTCGCGATAACGCAGGAAGACAGAGCGAGCGAGAACGTCGACCTGGGCGCCGGCGTCGTTGATATAATATTCCCGTGTGACGCTGCGGCCGGCAAAGCTCAAGAGATTGGCGAGCGCATCGCCGAAAACCGCTCCGCGGGCGTGGCCGACATGCATTGGCCCGGTGGGATTGGCGCTGACATATTCGACATTGACGGGGTCGCCCGTCGGCGCGCCCCTGCCGAATTTTGGCCCTTCAGCCAGCACGGCGCGCAGGATGTTCTCGAACACCAAAGGCTTCAGACGGATGTTGATGAAACCCGGCCCGGCGACTTCGGCTTGATCGACATCGGCCTGTTCGGCCAGACCTGCGGCGATCTCCGTCGCTAGCGCGCGCGGATTGGAGCCCGCCGCCTTCGCCTCTTTGGCATAGACCATAGCGGCGTTCGTCGAAAGATCGCCATGCGCGGCTTCACGCGGCGGCTCCACGGTGAAACGGCCCAAATCGAGGTCCTTGGGAAGGCCGCCAGACGCAACGATATCTTCCAGCAACGCGGCAATGCGCTGCTGGAAATCAGCGAAAATATTCATGAACCCCGTTTCCGAATGAGGCGGCCGCTCTATCGCAAGTCCGGCGCCTCGTCAAAGAGCCGTCGGTGCTCCGAGACCGCGTAGCGATCGGTCATGCCGGCAATATAATCGGCGACAATGCCCGCCTTTCCCGCTTCGCCTTCCTTTGCGGCTTCCACCTCCGCCAGCGCCGCCCATTCCGGCGGCATTTTCGAGGGCTTCGCAAAAAAAGCCGCATAGAGGCGACGAACGATCTGATCGGCGTTTCGGCGCACGCGTTCGACGTCCCGATGACGGTAGACATTGGCGAACAGAAAACGCTTGATCGCGGCCTGCGCCAACGCAAGCGGCTGCGAAAAGCCAACCAAAGTCTCACGCGCGCCGCGAACATCTTCGATTGTGACGACGCCGGCGACAAGTATGCGTCGCCCGCTCTCCTCGATGGCGTCTTCGATGAAGCGCGTGACCAGCCGCCGGCCGAGTTCGTGAACCACGCGCGATCTTTCGAGACCAGGATGAAGATGATCGATTTCATCCAGCAATGTCTCGACAAAAGCCACGTCTCGAACGGCGGCGAGATCGAAAAGGTCAGCCCGCAAGCCATCGTCGACGTCATGCGCGTTGTAGGCGATGTCGTCGGCGATGGCGGCGGCCTGCGCCTCGAGGCTGGCGAAGCGCGAAAGTTCGAGATTCTGCCGACGGTCATAGGCGAGGATCGCTTGCGGAACGCCATGCCCGCGCCAGGGCCCGAGCGGTTCGCCATCGGCGCTGAGGAGCGGCCCGTTATGCTTGATCAATCCCTCGATGGTTTCGAACGTGAGATTGAGCCCGTCGAATTGTGCATAACGCCGCTCGAGCTCAGTGACGATGCGCAGTCCGTGGCTGTTGTGATCGAACCCGCCATAGGGGGCGAGGCAGGCGTCCAGCGCCTCCTCGCCAGTGTGCCCGAACGGCGTGTGGCCAAGGTCGTGACCTAGAGCGATCGCCTCGGCGAGATCCTCGTCAAGCCGCAACGCCCGGGCGAGCGCTCGGGCGATCTGACCAACCTCGATCGTATGGGTCAGCCGGCTGCGAAAATGGTCGCCTTCGTGATGGACGAAAACTTGCGTTTTATGGGCGAGGCGGCGGAACGCCGTCGAGTGGATGATGCGGTCCCGGTCGCGCTGAAAATCCGTGCGGGTAGGCGACGGCGGCTCGCGATAAAGGCGGCCCCGCGACGCCTTTGGGTCGGCCGCATAGGAGGCGCGCCCGCCTGAAAACCCGTCCATTCACCACCCCGCCGCAACATTGAAGGCTTAACCGCGAAGGCCTATCTTAGGCTAGAGAAGAATCCTCGAGGCCGCGCCGAGCGCTGAAGGTCTGTTCGCATGGACGCCGTTGAAACTGTTGGAGCCCCGACCGCCGTCTCGATCAGCGCGAGCGCGGCGCGCCGCCTCGCCAAAATTCTATCGTCCGAAGCAACCGGGGCGGCGCTACGCGTTTCAGTAAAAGGCGGCGGCTGTTCGGGCTTTCAATATTCTTTCGACATCGAAATGACGCGCGCCGAGGACGACCTCGTCATCCAGCGCGACGGCGCGACAATTCTCATCGATCCGGTCTCGCTCGAATATATGGCCGGCTCGGAGGTCGACTTCGTCGATGATCTGATGGGCCAGGCGTTCAAGATAAAGAATCCGAACGCCGTCGCGTCCTGCGGCTGCGGGGTAAGCTTCTCCGTCTAAACGCCGCCCGGTCTACAGGACCTTCGGAACCTTGACCCGCCGCAGTCTCGCGACCGAAGGCATGTCCGCTCCGAGCAGCGGGCGCAGATAGTCGCGAAAGGCCGGCGTCACATCGTTCGCCGCATCGACGATGAAATGGTCCTCCATCGTACGCGTCTTGGCGGCGACGGATTCCAGCGGCACCTTCTGATAGTCGACCGCATAATCGCCGACCCGCTTAATGGCGACCGAGCCGTTTCCCTCCCCGCGCAACGCGAATTGCACGGCGCGCTCGCCGACCTCCCGCGCTTCATGTTGGTCGACCTGTGAGACACAGCCGACGAAGGAGCGCTGCAAATAGCCGAAGGTGTCGCCACGCACCCGCTTGATGCCGAGCTTCGTTTTGATCTCCTCACAGAGAAGATCGGCCAGCGCGCCAGTGCCCGACAATTGCACGTTGCCGTGAGCATCCTTTTCCAGGCCGCCGGCGGCGAGTTTGGCGAGGATGGGCTCGCCCTCGTCGTCGTGAATTCCCTCGGACACCGCGACAATGCAGCGGCCGTGCTTATCGTTCATCGCCTTCACATCGGCGAGAAACTTGTCGACGACAAATGGGCGCTCCGGCAGATAAATCAGATGCGGCCCGTCGTCCGGGAATTGCCGCGCCATCGCCGAAGCGGCGGTGAGAAAGCCTGCGTGACGCCCCATCACCACAGCGCAATAGACGCCCGGCAGCGCCGCATTGTCCAAATTGGCGCCCATGAAGGCCTGAGCAACGAAACGCGCCGCCGAGGGATAGCCTGGCGTATGATCGTTGCCGACGAGATCGTTGTCGATCGTCTTGGGAATATGCATGGCGCGTAACGGATGGCCGCTCTTACGCGCTTCGTCGGCGACGATGCGCACCGTGTCAGAGGAATCATTGCCGCCGATATAGAAAAACGCCCCGATGTCGTGCGCCTTCAGAACTTTGAGAATTTCCTGGCAATATTTGAGATCAGGCTTGTCGCGGGTCGAGCCCAGGGCTGCGGCGGGTGTCTTCGCGACGGCTTCGAGATTGGCGCTCGTCTCTTGCGTCAGATCGACGAAATCCTGGTTCACAATGCCGCGCACGCCATGTGAGGCGCCGTAAACCGCGGCGATTTCTCCAAATTTTCGCGCCTCGGTGACGACGCCGACCATCGATTGATTGATCACCGCCGTCGGCCCGCCGCCTTGCGCGACGAGGATTTTCTGCTGCGCCATGAGCCAAAGCTCCCGTTGTTTCGCCAAATCGCGCCACCGCGCGGAAAAGGAGGGCCGGCGGAGCGCGCGGACATTGCCCCGGCCGGAAGCCGACGGCAAGCCGTTCTTTCCGCAGGTCGGCGCGACGTATCGCCCTTGCGCGCCAGCCGCAGCTTGGCTATCTACCGCCCCTTACGCCGAAAGCCGTTGGGGGATAGTTCAACGGTAGAACAGCGGACTCTGACTCCGTTAATCTTGGTTCGAATCCAGGTCCCCCAGCCAAACAAAGTTACCGATGTGTCTCACTGACGTGCTGCTAAGCCCTTCCAAAGAGCCATCAGCACGCCGGTGAACTCGCCCAGCAATAGCCGTATTTGGGGCGCTGAACACCTCGTGACACGAAGGAGTTGATAGGAATGCAGATCCGCATATCGAAACTGGCGCAAGCCGTCGCAGGCGTGGCGCTTCTAGCCGGGGCTTATAGCCTGCCGGCCGCTGCGGCCGAGCAGCATCGTGATGTCCATCACCGAATGGTCCAACGGGCCCATCACCCGATGCACAACAACGATATCATCGTGAGAAGGCGCGTCGAGCGCGAGCCGGTCGCCGCCGCTGGTCCCGACGCTTTCCACAATGGGCCCGCCACCATCATCACGGCCCCGGTCTTTATTGCCGGCACTTTCGTCAGCTTGCCATTCCGAGCGGTCGAAGCCGTGTTCCCCCCACGACCGAACGATCCGCGCGTGGTCGTCGGCGCGCCGGTTCATCTCGCCGGACAGATCGCGGAATTTCCGTTCTTCGCGATCAACAGCGCCTTCGGCGTGCAATCGACCTATTATTGATTAACCGCGCGCGGCCGTCCCGTGGCGACCGCGCGCGATGCGACCGGGCGAAGCGACGCTGACGTCGCTAGAGCGTGAGCGTGCGTCTTTTAGCGTCGCCGCCAGGCGCGTTGGCTCTGGTCCAAATGTCGGCGGCGCGCTTGAAAGCCGTCGCGGGCCGTCCAGTGAGGGAAAGTAGCGGAGAGGCCGAGCCGGACTCCGACGCCGTTAGCCTTGGTTCGAATCCAGGCCGCACGGCTCGCCAAAATTTATCTCGACCGCTTGGCGTATCGAATGGCTTGCGCGATGATTTTTGCGACAAACGCCATTTCCTTCTGTGGTTAAGACTATGTCTGCCGCCACTAAAATTTCAACGGTCGCCATCCTGGGCGCCGGCATTATCGGCTCCTCCTGGGCGCTGGTTTTCGCTCGCGCCGGCCTCAACGTCAGAATCTGGGAGCGCAAGGAAACAAGCGGAACGATTGGTCGCATCGCCGCGATCATCCGTATTTTGCAAGGGTCGGGACTCGAGGGCGATGAACATACGCTCGACCGATTGCGCTGTTATTCCAAGCTGGAAAAAACGCTCGACGAGGTCGACTACATTCAAGAGTCGATCACCGAAGACATCGACGCCAAACGACGCTTGCTGAGAGATGTTCAAGGACACATCGGTGAAGACGTTGCGATTGCATCGAGCACTTCGGGTCTGGCGCCGAGCGACATGGCGAGAGACCTCGATCGGCCCGAACAATTGCTTGTCGTTCACCCGCTGACGCCCCCTCATCTTCTGCCGATTGTCGAAGTTTGTCCTTCTCCGAATACGTCGGCGACGATCGTTGACACGACCGTGGCGTTCATGCGACGGATTGGCCAACGC
>JASLHV010000184.1 GCA_030153205.1 Roseiarcus sp.
CAGCTTTTCGTCCCAGAGTTTTCGTTCCTGGTCCTCGAGGAGAATGATCTCGCCTTCGGCGTCGAAACGCGCGCCGGCGCGCGAATGCTGAATCAGCATTAGAGCCGCAAGCCCCATGATTTCGGGCTCGGTTTGAAACAATCGGAGCAGCAGTCGCCCCAAACGGATCGCTTCATCGCAAAGAGGCGCGCGGGCCGGGTCCGCCGCGGCGGAATAGCCCTCGTTGAAAACGAGATAAATCATGGCCGCGACCGCGGCGAGGCGCTCACTGCGCTCAACGACGCTCGGCGCTTCGAACGGCACGTCGGCGGCGGCGATCCGTGCTTTGGCTCGCGTGATGCGCCGCTCCATCGCCTCTTCGCTCACTAAGAAGGCGCGCGCGATCTGCTTCACCGAAAGGCCAGAGACGATCCTGAGCGCCAGCGCGATCTGCTGCGTATTGGGCAATTCCGGATGGCAGCAAATGAACAGCAGCCTAAGGACGTCGTCGCGATAGTGCGAATTATCCAGCCTGTCCGCGATCGGCGTCTCGACATCGTCGAGATCCGAGATTGTTTCGTCCGGCGGCAAAGGCTGTTGTTTCTTGCGGCGGCGCGCACCGTCCAGCGCGGCATTGCGGCCGACGAGAATCAGCCACGCCGTCGGATCGCGCGGCGGGCCATTTTGCGGCCAGTTCTTCAAAGCCTTCAGGCAAGCGTCTTGGAAAGCTTCTTCTGCCGCGTCCAAATCACGGAAATAGCGGAGCAGCGCACTGACCGCCTGCGGCCGCGCAGCGATCAAGGCGGCGCTGATCCAGGTCGCCTCGCTCATGTGGCGGGGACCCGCTCGTCAGGGTTGAAGACCGCGATCGGTCGAACTTCGTAAGCGCCGCCCGGATTGGCTGCGGCGAGCTCCCTGGCGACTTCGAGCGCCTCTTCGAGATTGGAGACCTCGATGACATAGAAGCCGAGCAATTGCTCCTTCGTCTCCGCGAAAGGGCCGTCAATCACCAGCGGCGGTTCCTGGCTCTTGCGCAGAGTCATCGCCGAAGTCGTTGGGAGAAGGCGCAAAGAAGCCCCAAGCTTGCCTGCCTTGGTCAGGCGCTGGCGGGCTTCAGCCAGTTTGCCCATGACAGCCGCGTCCTCTTCCTTGCTCCAGGACCAGACCACATCCTCTTCATTGTAACAAAGAATGGCGTAAAGCATGCGGCGGAAGCCTCCTCTTAAGCTAAGGACGCGCGACTATGCCCCGAGCCGACAGGGCTGGGCAAAAAACATGGATTAATCGAGCCGCGCGTTAACAGCGTCTCACGCGGTTTTTTAACGAGCTTCTAAGTCCTCGGCATTAGCCTCAACGTCTCCAGCGATCCCGCGCCAAACGCAGCGGATCGCGCGGCGAGACGAAGCCATGAATCCGGCGACAATTCTGATTAGCCTTTTTGACTGGCGTGGCGTGCTCAACAAGGCCGCCTATCGCCGCAATCTATCGATTCTCGTCCTCGTCAATCTTTTGATCAGCCGGCTCGATCTTCTATCAGGGCCGGCCTCCTGGGGCTGGACGGCGCTCGGGGCCGCCATGGGCCTCTCATTCGACGCGCGCCGCTATCATGATATGGGCCGCAGCGCGGCCTGGATCGCGTGGGCCAATTTGATTTCGGCGGCGCTCGTCATCTTGGTTTTTCAGTTCATTCCCAATGTAGTGGACTATATTCCTCTACCGGCCGACTGGCGTATGGACGCGGCCGGCCAGGCCGTCTTTGGACGTTTTGTTCTTCCGGCGTTTGTCGGCGTGATCGTCGGCAATATCATCCAATCATTATGGCTCGCGTCCGCGCCCTCAGTGACCACCGCCAATTCCTATGCGGCCCGGGCGCCGGCGCGACGCGCTTCGTCAAAGGATGACGACGAGCCGGACGAGGCCGCCCTTCAGGCGATTATCGACCGCCACCTCGCCGCCGAACAGACAGGCCCCGTCAGGACTGTGAGCGCCAACGCCTCGCGCCCAAGCTCTGTCCAAGGGGCGCCGCGACAGTTCGGCAGACGCGCGCGCTAATTCGCTTCGCTTATTCCGCGGCGTCTACGCCGCGCTCGACGTTGACGTTCACAAGCCTTATCGCGCCGAAGCGGCGTTCGAAGGCTGCGCGCAACGCGGCGTCGGCCTCCGCCATCGAAAGGCTGCGGCCGAGATCGGCGAGGCTGGTGACGCCATAGTGCGATTGCGCAATCCCGCAGGGGACAATGCCTGAGAAATGAGAAAGGTCCGGCGCGACATTGAGGGCGACGCCGTGGTACGAAACCCATCGCCGCACCCTGACGCCCAGCGCGGCGATCTTGTCTTCAGCCGGCGCGCCGTCTATCCCCAGCGGCTTGTCCGGCCGCGCCACCCAGACGCCGACGCGATCCTCGCGCGTCTCGCCGGCCACGCCGAGGATCGCGAGCGTATCAATGAGCCAAGCCTCCAATGCCGCGACGAAAGCGCGGACATCGGGCCGCCGCCGCTTCAGATCGAGCAAGACATAGGCCACGCGTTGCCTCGGCCCATGATAGGTGAACTGGCCGCCACGCCCCGTGCGATAGACAGGAAAACGCGGGTCGAGAAGGTCGCCATCGCGGGCGCTCGTGCCGGCCGTGTAGAGCGGTGGATGTTCGAGGAGCCAGACGCGCTCAGGGGCTTGACCGGCGGCGATGGCTTCGGCGCGGGATTCCATTTGGGCGACTGCGTCGGCATAGCCAATCCAGCCCGGAGAGGTCAGCCATTCCACGGGCGGCGAGCCTGAAATGGGGAGAAAGGGCGCTTGAAGGATCGAGCGAGGATTTGACACGGGACTCGTGGACCCCGTCAGTGCAACGTTTGAAAATCTGGCTAAAGCGTTCAGCCGCACGCAGTATCGATATAATCAGGGACTCGAAGACGAGCAAGCCTCTCGCTTTTGGGCTGGATCGAAGGCGTAAGCAACACGCCATACGCCGCCTGCGGCGTCAAAACTCAGCTCCTTCATGTTCGCATGCCTTGATCCCGATACCCACCACTCACTCCGTTTTCGCAAACAACTCCCGCCCGATCAGCATGCGCCTGATCTCGCTCGTTCCAGCGCCGATTTCGTAGAGCTTGGCGTCGCGCAAAATCCGCCCCGTCGGATAATCGTTGGTATAGCCGTTGCCGCCTAGAAGCTGGATCGCGTCGAGCGCGACCGCCGTCGCGCGTTCGGCGGCGTAGAGGATGGCGCCGGCGGCGTCCTCGCGTGTGGTCTCGCCGCGATCGCAAGCCTTGGCGACTGCATAAACATAGGCGCGGGCGGCGTTCATCACCACATACATATCGGCGAGTTTACCCTGTACGAGCTGGAACGAACCGATGGGTTGGCCGAATTGTTTGCGTTCGTGGATGTAGGGCAGGACCACATCCAGTGCGCTTTGCATCAGCCCGAGCGGTCCCGCCGCCAGCACAACGCGCTCGTAGTCCAAGCCGGACATCAGTACGTTCACGCCGCGGCCGACTTGACCGAGCACATTCTCTGCGGGGATTTCGCAGTCGGAGAAAACGAGCTCCGACGTATCGGAGCCGCGCATACCGACCTTGTCGAGCTTCGTACCGTTCGAGAAACCCTTCATGCCGCGTTCGACAAGAAAGGCCGTCATGCCGCGCGCGCCTGCTGACGGATCGGTCTTGGCGTAGACGACCAGCGTATCGGCGACCGGGCCGTTGGTGATCCACATTTTGGCGCCATTGAGCACATAACGATCGCCTTTCTTCTCGGCGCGCGTCGACATCGACACGACGTCGGAGCCGGCGTTGGGCTCGGACATCGCCAGGGCGCCGACATGTTCGCCGGAGATCAGCTTAGGCAGGTAGCGACGCTTCTGATCTTCGTTGCCGTTGCGGGTGATCTGGTTGACGCAAAGATTGGAATGGGCGCCATAGGAAAGGCCGATCGCGCCCGAGGCGCGCGAGACTTCCTCCATCGCGACGCAATGTTCGAGGTAGCCCAGGGCCAAGCCGCCGTGTTCCTCCGGCGCGGTGATCCCATGCAAGCCGAGCGCGCCCATCTTCGGCCAGAGATCGCGCGGAAAGAGGTTGTCGCGATCAATCTCTGCGGCGCGCGGTGCAATTTCCTCTTGTGCGAATTCCAGCGCCGACGCGCGGATCATGTCGGCGCTTTCGCCTAGGTCGAAATTGAAGGGGCGGGGATGATTGGGGATCATGTTAGCGCCTCCGGGCCTCCTTGTCGTTCGTTGCAAGTCTAAAGAGGGAGCGGCGGCGCTCCAAGGAAATCCGAGCAGGTGGCCGGCGTGCCGCTGCGGTTTGTCAGTGAAGTGGCCGCTCGCCGATACGGGCCTTTCCGCTCGGCGCTCGGCGAGCCGGATCTTTGAGGGATACGTCGGCGCTCGAGAACGGCGCAGGGTCTGGGCGGCCGCGATACTTGACAGCCGGGAATGTTTTATATACTGAGCGAATACTCAGTGAGTTTGTAGTCATCCAATGGCCCAGGTTTCACGCAAAGATAAGAAAGACGCCACCCAGCGCCGGCTGGTGGAAACCGCGCTCGATTTCTTTGCGGAACGCGGCTTCGCCAATTCCAACACAGCGGATTTCGCCAAGGCGGCGAAAGTCTCGCATGGCGCGGTGTTTCTCCATTTCCCGACGCGCGAGGCTTTGGTCCTGCGCGTGCTCGACGTGTTCGGCGATCGCCTGTCGGCGGCCTTCAAAGTTGCGATGCAAGGGGAGCTGAGCCTGGAGGGCGTGCTGCGCGCGCATCTGTTGGTCTTGCGCGAGTATGAGGATTTCTACGCCCGTCTCGTCCAGGAGGGCGCGCTGCTGCCGGTGAAAGCGCGCAGTCTTTTGTTCATTCTCCACGCCGCTGTATCGCATCGCCTGCGGCTCGCGGCAGAAGTCGAAGTCGCGGCGGGGCCGTGCAAAGCGATGAAGCAGCATCTGCTTTTCAACACCTGGATCGCGCTGGTTCATTACTACATCGCCAATCGCGATGTGTTTGCCCCGGGCGAGTCCGTACTTGCGGCGAAAGGCGATGAACTCATTGGGCATTTTCTCAGCCTCTGCCGGAAATAGGAGAAAGTCGATGACAGTCAAATGCGTCTCATGCGGCTCCTGCGGCTTTCCGATGGAGCAGGACGAAGATTTCGCCCTCAGCGATCGCAGCCAACCGTACTGTCGCTATTGCACCGACGCCCGCGGCGCGCTGCTGCCTTACCAAGCCGTGCTCGACACCAATGCGCGGTACTACGTCGAGAGCCAGGGCGTCAGCGCGGAGGCGGCGCGCGGCATGGCCGCGGCGCTTCTCGCTTCCATGCCGGCCTGGCGCGGCCGGCCGACGGCGTAACGAATAAAATCCTCGCAAACCAAGGAGAGAAAGATGCTCAATCATGTCGCCCTTCGGACTAAGAAATTCGACAAGCTCGTCGATTTCTATGAGACCTGCCTGAAGCCGCTCGGCTACGCCAAACTTTCGACCTATGAAGGCGGCGCCGGCTTCGGTAAAGGCGACGTCTCCTCGCTTTGGATTGGCGATTCGAAAGAAGGGCCGTCCAGCGTCCACCTCGCCTTCGATAGTCCGACGCGCAAGGCGGTCGACGCGTTCTATAAAGCGGCGATCGAAGGCGGGGCGAAGGACAATGGCAAGCCGGCCGTGCGCGCCGATTACAGCCCTAATTACTACGCGGCCTTCGTCATCGATCCGGACGGCAACAATATCGAAGCGGTCTGCTTGAAGGCCTGAAAAGGCTTAGAGCCTAGCGCTCGGGTCGACGCTATTCGGACGAGGATCTCATGACGTACATGCCGCGCGCGGCTCTTTCCGACGTGCTCTTGGCCGACGAGCCGGCGCCCGACCGGGCCGACAAGCTCGGTCTCTATGGCTGGCTGATCGGGTCCTGGGACGCGGACGTCGTGGCCCATGGCGCCGATGGGGCGCGGCATGAAGGGCAGGGCGAAATCCATTTCGCCTGGGCCCTCCAGGGACGCGCGATCCAAGACGTATGGATGATCCCGCGTCTCGAGGATCGCCTTGCTGGAGCGCCCGCGCTTCCCGTCACCGGCAATTGGTACGGGACGACAATGCGGATCTATGATCCGGTCCTCGACGCTTGGCGCATCTATTGGATCGATCCCGCCACCAACACTTTCTACTATCAGATCGGGCGGCGCCGCGGCGCCGATATCGTTCAGGAAGGTCGGACGGAATCCGGCGCGGCCTCCCGCTGGAGCTTTACGGAGATAACGCCGCGCTCATTTCTCTGGCTTGGCGAATTCTCGCCGGACGGCGGCAAGACGTGGCGCCTGGCGGTCGAGGTCGTCGCCAATCGCACATCGTCGGAACTGCCGGCGCATAAGATACCGGCGGAGCAGTAGCAGCCCGGCTACCGTCGTCCGCTATCCAACGCCAAGCGTAGGGCGAGGCCGGCGAGCACGCCGCCCATCAGCCAGCGCTGCAAACGCGCCCAAAGCGGCCGTCCGGCAAGAAAGGCCGCGATGGCGCCGGCGGCCAGAACGAAGATCGCGTTGAAGGTGACGCTGATCGCGATTTGCAGTGCGCCCAGACTCAAAGTCTGGCCCAGCACATCGGTCGAAGAACGGTCGACGAATTGCGGCAGCAGCGACAGATAGAGCGCCGCGATTTTCGGATTGAGCAGGCTGGTCAAAAGCCCCATGGCGAAGAGCCGCTTCGGCGAATCCGGCGCGAGTTCGCGCAGTTGAAACGGCGATGCCCCGCCGGGCTTCAACGCACCCCAGGCAAGGTAGGCGAGATAGGCGGCGCCGGCGAAACGCAAGGCGTCATAGGCGTAGGGCACGGCGAAGAGCAGGGCGGTGATGCCGAAAGCCGCGAACAGGACATAGACGAGAAAGCCGAGCGCCACGCCGCCGAGCGAGACAAGACCGGCGATACGCCCCTGGCAAACCGATCGCGAGACCAGATAGGCCATGTTCGGTCCTGGCGTCAGGACCATGCCGAGGGCGACGGCGGCAAAGGCGGCGAAATTGGCGAAGTGAGTCATGGCGATGGCGCTCATAGCGCAGGCCGCCGGCGCCGGCAACGCGCACGCCCGATGACAAGCTATGGCGGCTGAGCGATAGTCGGCCGCCGACGAGTCTAAGCCCTAGATGAAAGCCTTGAATAGCAAGAACAATCGGTTCAATTGCGCGGATTGCGTCGCATGACGACGCTGGCGCATATACCGCTTTTCGCCGCGCTGGACGCCGCCGACATTCGCGCGCTCGATTTGCGCTGCGCCTGGCGCAAGGTAAAGGCCGGCGAATGGGTCATCGATCATCAGTCCGACGGCATGGACGTCTTCTTCGTTTTCGGCGGCCGGGCGCGCGTGGTCATCGGCGGCTCGGGTCGCGAGATCATTCTACGCGATATCAACGATGGCGAATATTTCGGCGAACTCTCCGCGATCGATGGCCAGCCGCGCTCGGCCGGCATTGTCGCGCTGACCGACGCCACGGTCGCGCGCATGCAGGCGACGGTATTTCGCGAGACCATCCATCGCCACCCCAGCGTCTGCGACATGGTGATGGTGGCGCTTGTCGGAGCGATCCGCGCGCTGAACAGCCGCGTCGACGAACAGGTCAATCTCGACGTTCGCGAGCGGCTTTGTTCGGAGCTGCTGCGTCTTTCGCGCAAGTCCGGCGAAAGCCGCGTCGTGGTCTCGCCGCCGCCGACACATGCCGAACTCGCCGCGCGCATCGGCACGCACCGTGAAGCGGTCACAAAAGCGCTTAGCGCGCTCGAGCGCGAGGGCGTCATCGAACGCGCGCGCGGCGCTTTCATACTCACCGACGTCGCGCGCCTGCGCCAGATCATCGCCGAGGCGCGATAGAAAAAGACCCCGCCCGTGGGAGTTCGGGCGGGGTTTACGGGAGACCAACATTGGAGGCCTTATGTTGGTCCTCCCCGAAACGGATAGCGGATCGGATCGATCGACCAAAGCGAGCGAACGCCAACCGCGATCATCGCCGTCACGAGACCCATTGCCGTGACGGTGACGAGATTGCGAGCCAGCACGACAAAGCTCGCCTCCGTCGAAACTTGGCCCCATGACGCACTCTCGACAAACTCTCCCGTGCGGGCGTTGGCGGAATACGACAGGCGTCCGTCCGAATAGGGCACGGCCATCTGACCTGAAGCTGCAAGTTCGACGTCGGAGATCGGCGCCAGATTCGCCATCGTCGCCGCCGAAGCCTGCGAAATGGCGAGCCCTAAGGCGACGACCAGAATTTCTATCAAAAGGAGCTTGCGCATGATCGGCTACTCCTGGGGTCCCTAACGCCCCGCTGCCAGCCCCCTCTTACGGGACCTTCAACAAGCGGCGTTCTGTGTTCGTCCTCTAGATACGGCGCGCGCGCCGAAATGCATGTGGCTATTCTCACACGCCGCTTATTCGTCCGTCCGCCGACTGCGAATGGCCGTCGCGACGCGGATCCTGAAGCGCTGTTTGCTTCCGCCAAGCCCTTGCGGGGACGGGGGATGACGCCCCGTCCCCTCCAAATTATTCCAAACTCGAGTTTTTCCGTTTCTAACCTTTTCAACGGCTTACAGCGGTAAAACGTCGCAAACCTCATCGCGGGCGCCCCTCGGATCCCGCGCCTTGACGATCCGCCGAATCCGCTCGCGAGAGGTCTGCCTCGACCGCGATGGGCTCGTCGGACCAGCCCTCGGGGTGTGGAGGAAAATCCGGCTTGCCG
>JASLHV010000268.1 GCA_030153205.1 Roseiarcus sp.
CGCTCGGGTGAAAATCACATCGTCGGGCGGTGCGGAATGGCGGTACGAGAACCCCATCTCGTCGAGCGTAAAGACGCTTTTTGCGCCTGAACGATCAACCCCTCTCGCTTGAATGAGTACGTCTTTCGTCTCGCCGCCATGAGCGCCTGCATTCATGCGCAAAGCGCCGCCAATTGCACCAGGTACGCCGCGGTAAAATTCGAGACCGGCGATTCCCGCTTGCGCCGCCGCCTTGGCGAGAACCGCGTCAGGCGCCGCCGCGCCAACGGCGATGGTGCGATCTTCCCGCGCGTCTATCGCCGCAAAGGCCTTGCCGCCGAGACGTATGGTAAGTCCTGGAAGCCCGCCGTCCCGCACGATCAGATTCGATCCCAGACCGATAGTGGTGACAGGAATATCACGCGGCAGTAGAGCGAGAAGGTACGAGAGATCGTCTTCGTCCGCCGGTTGAAACAGGACTTGCGCCGGCCCGCCGACGCGAAACCAGGTGATGGGCGCCAATGGCGCATCGGCGGTCAGGCGGCCGCGGATCTCCGGCGCAAGCGCGGCGACTTCGCGGTGCAGGTCCAATGTCATTCAACGAGTCCCACGCCGCCTTGTCATTCCCGCGCAAGCGGAAATCCTGCGCGAGCGAACGTCCACGCGCCTAGGCGCCTTGGATCCCCGCTTGCGCGGGAATGGCACTCGCCGGCTCTTCAAGGCCGTTTGTCCCCCGCCGCCAATTCTCCCGGCAGCGCATAAGCCCATTGCGTAATATTGCCGGCGCCGAGGAACACGACATAGTCGCCCGGCCCCGCGAGTTCGCGCACAAGTCCCGCCAGTTTGTCGGGCGAGGAGAGCGCCATGGCGTAGCGGTGGCCGTGCGTCTTGATCGCAGCGACCAGCGCTTCGGCGTTGACGCCGTCGATCGGCGCTTCGCCCGCGGGGTACACATCGGCGACGATGACAATATCGGCGTCGTTGAAGCAACTAGCGAATTGCTCGAAGAGAGAGAAAAGCCGCGTATAGCGATGCGGCTGCATGATCGCGATGACCTTGTCCTTGGTTGAGGCGCGCGCGGCGCGCAGCACCGCGGCGATCTCCACGGGATGATGACCATAATCATCGAAAATCGATACGCCACTCCACTCGCCGGTCCGCGTGAAGCGCCGCTTGACGCCGCCGAAGCCGGCGAGCGCCCGGCGAATGGCCTCGATCGGCGCCTTCAGTTCGTACGCGACAGCGATCGCCGCCGTCGCGTTCAAAGCGTTGTGATGGCCGGGCATCGGCAAAACGAGATCATCGATGCGCGTTTCTTTCCCGCCCTTGCGATCGCGGATCAGCACGCTAAAGCGCGATCGGCCGCCAGTCAGATCGACGTCGACGAGACGCGCGTCGGCCTGCGGGTTCTCGCCATAGGTGATGACGCGGCGGTCCTCGATCCCTCCAACCAGCTCCTGCACGGTCGGATGGTCGAGACACATGACTGCAAAGCCGTAGAAGGGTAGATTTTCAATAAAGGCGCGGAACGCCTGTTTGATCGCATCGAATGTCTCGAAGTGATCGAGATGTTCGGGATCGATATTGGTGACGATGGCGACGTCGGCGGGCAATTTCAGAAACGTTCCGTCGCTTTCGTCGGCTTCGACCACCATCCAATCGCCGGCGCCGAGACGGGCGTTGGTGCCATAGGCGTTGATAATGCCGCCATTGATCACGGTGGGATCGAGACCGGCCGCATCGAGCAATGTCGCGACGAGAGAGGTCGTCGTCGTCTTGCCATGCGTGCCGGCGATGGCGACGCATTGTTTGAGGCGCATCAGTTCGGCGAGCATTTCGGCGCGCCGCACCACCGGCAATCGACGCTCGCGCGCGCCGGCGAGTTCAGGATTGTCGCGCTTGATCGCGGTCGAGACGACGACCACCGCGGCGTCGGCGAGATGGGCCTCGTCATGGCCGACGAAAACCTTCGCGCCCTTTTCTCGCAGACGTTTCACATTGGCGTTGTCGCTCGCGTCCGACCCCTGGACTTTGTAATTCAGGTTCAGCAGCACTTCGGCGATGCCGGACATGCCGATGCCGCCGATGCCGACAAAATGAATGGGGCCGAGTTCGCGCGGCAGCTTCATGGAAGACCTTCTTGGCGAACGGGCGGCGACGCCGGTCGACCGGCCTTTCCCTCCCGCGGAGGTCCCGAAATAGGGCGAATTGTCGATTCGGACAAATCGGGCGGAACGCGCCCGCTAAGAGCCGCCCTTGCGCCGCTCGCGGTCGGCAAGAGCCCGTCGGATGCGATCAAGCACCAAGTGATGCTCGTAAGGCTTGGCGAGCGCCGGCCCCTCCTCGCAAATCTCGCCCGCTTTGGCGACGGCTTTGACGACATTGCCGGCCAAGACGACCTCAACCTCGGGATAGGCGCGCCGGCACCAAGCCGCGAGTTCAAACCCCTCCGCCGGGCCCGTGGCGTCCGCGAGAACGACGTCGATGGACGAGGCCATCGATGCAAGCAAGGCGCGCGCTTCGCCTGCGTTTTGGGCCTCCATGACCCGATAGCCGCATTCACGCAAATATTCTGCGAGCGGATGACGCACGAGAATATCCGCCTCGACGATCAGAAGCCCCGGATCTTCCGTCATGATTAGCTTTCGCGTCGCGATCGCAGCGCCGTCAGCACGGCCGCGACCGCGCGCTCGGGCAAGTAAGGCTTGGCGAGAAAGGCGCCGACGTCGTTGATTTCGTCCGGCCGAACTCTTCCCGACGTGATGATCACGTCGAGATCCGGCTCGCGCTGTTTCAGCCTTTGCGCGAGTTCGAGGCCGCTCATCGAACCCGGCATCTGGAAATCGGAGAACAACAGATCGATCGGGCCGCCAGCCGTAGCGTAGGACCAGGCTTCGTCGGCGTTGCTCGCTTCGATGACGTTGAGACCGGCGCTCCGCAATTCCTCGCAAATCAAGGCGCGAATTAAGACCTCGTCTTCGACGACAAGGATGTAAGACTGGCGTGGTTTGGATTCGAGATAAGCCAACATGCGAAGCCTTAACCAGCCGTAGTAACTTTGGTTCCTCCGCCTCCGTCGGATGGCGATTATGTTTAAGAGGAGGAAAAAGTTGAGAAAAGCGGCGCCCTGGATCGTTGAACGATCACAAGGGATTGGCGATCTCGATCAGATTGCCGTCGGGATCGCGAATGTAAATCGAGAGCATGCGACCGATCGCGCCGGTTCGCTCGACAGGCCCGAGCTCGATCGCGACGCCTGAACGCGCGAGATGCTCCGCGACTTCGGCCAACGGCGTTGTGGCGATGAAACAGAGATCGGCCGAGCCTGGCGTTGGTCGCAAAGCCTTGGGTTCGAACTCATGGCCGAGAAGATGAAGATTGATCTTTTGCACGCCAAAACGCAGCGCTTTCCGTCCTTCATCGAATGTCTCGAGCTTCATGCCGAGAATATCCAAATAGAAGGCGCAAGTACGTTCGAGATTCGCCACCGTGAGTACGAGATGATCGAGATGGTCGATCGCGATCATCGCCGGGCCTTCGCCGATTTTCGAACGCCTTTCGGAAGGGGAGCGAAACGTTCCTCCAGCAAAGCGAAGAGCGCCCGCGCCACTGGCGCCTCGCCGCCTTCAGGACCATAAGCGCGAGGCTTCGGATTCCAGGCGTAGACGTCGAAATGCGCCCAAGCCTTCGTCTTGGCGACGAAACGCTTGAGAAACAAGGCCGCCGTGATCGAGCCCGCGAATGGGCCGGCCGGCGAATTGTTGAGATCCGAGATTTTCCCTTCGAGCATCGAGTCGTAAGGCCGCCACAAGGGCATGCGCCAGACCGGATCGCAGGTTTCTTTCGCCGCGCGCGCAATAGCGGCGGCGAGCGTCTCGTCGTCGCAATAAAAGGGCGGCAGGTCGGGACCAAGCGCGACGCGCGCGGCGCCGGTCAAAGTGGCGAAATCAAACATCAAGGCCGGCGCTTCTTCATCGGCGAGGGCGAGGGCGTCAGCCAGGATGAGACGGCCTTCCGCATCCGTATTGCCGATCTCGACGGTCAGGCCCTTGCGGCTACGCAACACATCGCCCGGGCGAAAGGCGGTGGCGGAGATCGAATTCTCGACGATGGGTACGAGAACGCGCAAGCGCAGGTCGAGGCCGGCTTCCATCACCATTTGCGCCAAGGCCAGGGCGACGGCGGCCCCGCCCATATCCTTCTTCATCAACTCCATCGCGCTTGCTGGCTTGATGTCGAGACCGCCGGTATCGAAG
>JASLHV010000313.1 GCA_030153205.1 Roseiarcus sp.
AACGCCTATTCCGGCGCGATCTGCGTACGCGACGGCGAGGTCTTCCGTTACAAGGCGAGCCGTGCGCATGACGGAGAGGATCAGGTCTACCGCTATCTCATAGACCATCCTGCGACGGCTGATCGAACCACTGTGGCCGGACGCACGATTCTCTCCGGGCAGGTCGAACAAATCCCGGATATTCTCCAGGACAAGAACTACGCCGTTCCAATTGCGTCGCTCGGCAATCCCGCGCGGGCATTGCTCGGCGTGCCTCTTCTCGGCAAGGAGCGAGTCGAAGGCGCGATCGTGCTTACGCGCCGCGAGCCGGGGCTCTACCCGCAACGCCAGATCGAGACGTTGAAGACTTTCGCCGACCAAGCTGTGATCGCGATCGAAAACGCTCGGCTTTTCGACCAGGTCCAGGCGCGCACCAAGGAGCTCGCCCAGACCGTCGACGATCTGCGCAGCGCGCAGGATCGACTGATCCAATCGGAGAAACTCGCCTCGCTCGGCCAGCTTACCGCGGGCATCGCCCATGAGATCAAGAACCCGCTCAACTTCGTCAACAATTTCGCCGCGCTATCGCGCGAGTTGATCGAAGAATTGAAAGAGGTCGTTGCGACGACAAAGCCCGACGAGAAGACGAGAGGCGAGATCGACGAGATCGCCGGCATGCTCGAAGGCAATCTCGCCAAAGTCGTCCAACACGGCAAGCGCGCCGATTCAATCGTCAAGAACATGCTTTTGCATTCGCGCGAGAGCTCCGGCGAGCATCGGCCAGTCGATCTCAATGCGACGGTCGAGGAGGCGGTCAATCTTGCCTATCACGGCGCGCGCGCCGAAAAGCCCGGCTTCAACGTCACGCTGCTCAAAGAATTCGATCCTACTATCGGCGAGGTCGATCTCTATCCGCAGGAATTTACGCGTGTGCTGTTGAACCTAATTTCCAACGGCTTCTATGCGGCGGCGAAACGCAAGGCGGAACAGAGCGAGGCCGCATTCGAACCGACGCTCAAGACTTCGACGAAGAATCTCGGCGACAAGATCGAGATCAAAATCAGGGACAATGGAACAGGCATCCCGCCCGAGGTGAAAGCCAAAATGTTCAACCCGTTCTTCACCACCAAGCCCGCCGGCGAGGGTACTGGTCTTGGTCTGTCGCTCAGCTACGATATTGTCGTGAAACAACACGGCGGCACGATCGACGTCGACACCACCCCCGGCGAATTCACCGAATTCACGCTCGTCATTCCGCGCGGCGACGTACCGCCGCCCAATCTCCAGAGCCGTTCATGAGCGCGCAGATTCTTGTCGTCGACGACGAGCCGGATGTGGCCGACCTCTTCCGCCAGCAATTCCGGCGCGAATTGCGGTCGGGCCGGCTCAAGATGGACTTCGCCCTTTCTGTCGCCGAGGCGTTGGGGCTCGTCGCCGTCGCTGAGGAAGGGAGCCTGATCTT
The DNA here is from genome assembly GCA_030153205.1 of Roseiarcus sp. Lineage (GTDB taxonomy): Bacteria > Pseudomonadota > Alphaproteobacteria > Rhizobiales > Beijerinckiaceae > Roseiarcus. The sequence continues at coordinate 1,442 of JASLHV010000313.1, forward strand.
CATCTTCTCGGACATCAACATGCCCGGAGAGACCGGCTTGCAGCTCTTGCCTAAGGTGCGCGCGCTCAAGCCGAACGTGCCAATCGTCCTGATTACGGCCTATGGCGATGCGGAGACCCGACGAAAGGCCTCAGAAGGCGGCGCACTCGACCTCGTCACCAAACCGATCGACTTTGGCGCGCTGAAGCAACGCGTCGATCAGCGCCTCGCTGAACTCGGCCAAGTTTCATGACCGCCAAGATACTAGTCGTGGACGACGAGCCCGACCTTGAAGCGCTTCTCGTCCAAAAATTTCGTAAGCAAATTCGCGACGGCGCACTCGCGTTTTTATTCGCGCATGACGGCGTGGAGGCTCTCTCGATCCTCGCTGAAAACCGCGATGTCGATCTCGTCCTGTCCGATATCAATATGCCGCGCATGGACGGTTTGTCGCTTCTCGCCAAGCTGCAGGAGGCGGAGGAGAAAATCTCGACCGTGATCGTCTCGGCCTATGGCGACATGGCCAATATCCGAACCGCGATGAATCGCGGCGCTTTCGATTTCCTGATTAAGCCAATCGACTTTGCTGATCTCGAGACGACGGTCGAAAAGACGATGCGGCATATCGAGGTGCTACGGGACGCCAAACGCCGGCAGGCGACGGCGGAGCGCGCCCATGCGACGCTGTCGCGCTATTTCTCGCCCAATCTTGCTGCGCGTCTCGCCGTCGATGGCGATGCAATCGATCTTGGCGGTCAGCGCCGCGAAGTGGCGGCGCTTTTTACCGACATTGCCGGCTTCACCACGCTTGTCGAAAGCCTCGACCCCGCTATCTTGAGCGAAATGCTCAACGAATATCTGAGCACGATGACCGACGTGGTTTTCACCCATGAAGGGACCGTCGCAAAAATTATTGGCGACGCTATTCATGTTCTTTTTGGCGCGCCGGGCGATCAGCCGGATCACAATGCACGAGCGATCGAATGCGCGCTTGCGCTCGACGCCTGCGCGGAGTCTCTGCGAATGCGATGGGCTGGCCGCGCCAAGCTCGGTCTCACTCGTATCGGCGTTCACGCCGGTCCGGCCATCGTCGGCAATTTCGGTGGCGGCCGATTCTTCGACTACACCGCTTACGGCGATACGATCAACACAGCCGCGCGGTTGGAGGGCGCGAACAAGCAGCTCGGCACCCGCATTTGTGTCAGCGTGAATGTCGCCCAAAGCGCGGTCAATTTCCAAGGCCGCCCGGTCGGTGATCTGATGCTGCGCGGCAAGACGCAGGCGCTGCGCGCCTTCGAGCCGCTGACTCCCGAAGTTTACGCCGAGCCCGCGACCACACAGTATCTAGATGCCTTTGCGAAGCTCGAGGCGGGCGATCCAGCCGCTGCAGGGGCCTTCGCCTCACTCATGGGCGTAAGGCCCGATGATCGCCTGGTGAACTTCCATTTGAAGCGACTGCTCAACGGAGAGACCGGGACGCTGGTGGCTTCGATTTAAGTCATGTGATCGGATTGGGCTGCCCGCCTCTAGCGGCGAAGCGCTCACGGGTCCCTTTCCGGCGCGCGCCAAGCGAGTAATCGCCGCTCCGCGATATTCAGCGCCAGCGCTCCGACGAAGCCGAGCGAACCGAGAAGGATCACGCCGGCGAAGAGATCGGCCGAGCGGAACATGCGCGCCGATAGAAGCACCCAATTGCCGAGCCCATTGAGGCCCGCGATCATTTCGCAAACCACCGCGAGGATCAGCGCCACAGTCAGGCCGAGCCGCAAGCCCGCAAGTATGTCCGGCAAGGCAGAAGGCAGCGCAATCTTGAAGATCACCGCCGCCCGCGAAAGGTGAAGCGCTTTGGCGACTTCATAGAGCCGCGGCTCGACCGCGGCGAAGCCGTGAACAGTCGAAAGCAGCATCGGCCAAATCGCGCCGAAGGCGATGACGCCGAGCGCCATCGCCGGGCTCAGGCCGAATAGGGCGATCGCCACCGGTATGACCGCGGAAGCCGGCAAGGGACGCAAGAATTCGAGCGTCGGCGCGATATAAGCGCGCGCCTCACGCGACGAACCGATCAGCGCGCCGAGCGCGACGCCGGCAATCGAAGCGAGCAACCAACCTTCAACCATATGCTCGATGGTGCCGAGGAGCTTGGCGCTGAGGTCGCTCGCCGTCAGACCGTGGATGAGCGCCGCCCATGTCCGATCGGGCCCGGGCAAGTACAAGGGCGGTACGACTTTCGAATTAGCGACGACCTGCCAGAGCACGACAAGCAACGCCAGGACGATAAGGCCAATCAATCGCTCGCGAAGCGACTTCATGACGCCTCGCCGATTTGAGCGGCCCGTCCGAACAATCTTCGCTGCGCGAGGACCAGCGCCGCATTCAGCGCGAAGCCGACGATTCCGATCCAGACCAGATAGGCGAGCATCAAATCCGGCCGCAGGGCCTGTCCGGCTGTCATGATTCCATAGCCAAGGCCGAGCGGATTGACCGCGATTTCGACCGTCACGGCGACGATGAGGGCGACGCCTGCGGCCAAGCGAAAGGCGACAAAAATGCGCGGCAGGGCGGCTGGAATGACGATTTTAACGACGCGCGCAAAGAGGCTCAGCCGCAAAGCGCGCGCGACTTCGATGAGCCGCGGCTCGACGCCCGCCACCGCCGCGCGAGTCAACAGCAGCGGCGCCCAAACGCAGGCGTAGGCGACAATGGCGATCTCCAGGCGATAGCCAAAGCCCAGAGCAACCAGCGCGATCGGCACGACGGCGACGGAAGGTATCGGCCGTACGATCTCGATCGTCGCCTCCAGCGCGCGGTCGAGCGGACGAATGGCGCCGAGCGCGATGCCGAGCGTCAGCCCGATCGCGCCGCCAATCGCCAAACCGGCGAAGGCGCTCGCCAGCGTATCGCGCGTCGCCGCCAGCAAAGAGCCGTCGCCGAACGCCTCGAAGAAGGCCCCGAGCACCGCGCTCGGCGGCGCCAGGCTGTCGCTCGGCCCATGCGCCCGCACCCCGATCTCCGCCAGCGCGATAAGCGCAACGGGGAGAACGACAGCGCGCCAGTCGAATTTCATCGCTCGGCGCCCTTGATGAAATCATAGAGTTCGCGACGCAGGCGCAGGAACTCCGGCGCTTCGCGCGTCGCCACTTGATCGCGCGGCCGCGGCAGATCGATTTTAAGCTCGATCCCGATCCGGCCCGGATGCGGCAGAAGCCCGATGACGCGATCGCCAAGATAGATCGCTTCTTCGAGATCATGCGTGACGAAAAAAACGGTCGTGCCGCTGGCGCCGGCGATTTTGAGCAATTCGTCCTGCAAGTCCTGGCGCGTCATCGCGTCGAGCGCGCCGAAAGGCTCGTCCATCATCAAGGCGATCGGCTCCTGAGCGAGGCAGCGGGCAATCTGCAGGCGTTGCTGCATGCCGCCGGACATTTGCGAAGGGTATTTGTCGGCGTGGTCCGGCAAACCAACTTTCGCCAAAAGCGCCGATATGCGCTGGGCGCGGCCGGCGCGAGGCGTGGCGGCGGCCTCCAAAGCAAGCGACACATTGCCCGCCGCGTTTCGCCATGGCAGCAGCGCCTTGCCATAGTCCTGAAAGACGATGGCGACGTCGCGGCGCGGACCTTTCAGCGGCGCGCCGCTGAACGCAACCTCGCCGGCGGTTGGCGTCAACAAGCCCGTCGCGACCCGTAAAGCCGTCGTCTTGCCGCATCCAGAAGGGCCGACGATACAGACGATTTCGCCGCGCGCAATCGCCAAGCTCAGCTTGGAAAGTACGAGCTTGCCTGCAAAAGCGAGATCGACCGCTGAGAACCGGATGAGCGCGTCGTGGCTCACGGCGCTTTCTCCGCCGCATTGGGATAGACAAGCGCCAGCGTGCCATAGAGATGGTCGGCGAGTTTCGGCAAAGCTTCGCTTACGCGGCGCGTCAAGACGAGATCCGCCAGCTCCTCATGTACTGCGATGAACTCCTGCGATTCTTCAAAAGTGCGCATCATGAGCCGGCGATAGCGATAAGCCTGGTCGTAGAGATCGGAATGGGCGCCGAGCATGCGCGGCGAGCCGCAAGCTGCGATCAGCGAGCGATGGAAGGCTTTGTGAAGGACGTCGAAATCGGCGCGTCCCTCGCGCAACCCTTCCGGGTTCTGCTGCCCGTAACGCCGTAGCTGATACAAGCCGGCGACGATCCCGCCTTCCCACGAGCCGTCGCCGAGTTTCATACTCAGGCGCAGGGCCTCGCATTCGATGACGCTGCGCAGCCGCGTAATGTCCTCGAGATCTTCGCGCGAGACGGCGCTGACCCGAAAGCCGCGCTGCCCGATGGCGACGATCAAGCCGCGCGCGATCAGCCGCGACAGCCCTTCGCGGACGGGCGTCGCGCCAATCGTATAGCGCGAGGCGAGATCGGCGATGGCGAGACGCGCGCCGGGCGCGAAATCGCCGCGCAGGATGTCAGCCTCGATCAAGGCGGCGACGCGCTCGGCAAGCGTGTCGCCCGTCGCTTTTTCGAGGAGCGTCTGCGTCATTTAAGAACGATCTTGGCGGGATCGATCGTCGTCTGCAGCAGGTTCTGCTGCTTCATCACATCGAGCCACCAGACGAGTTGGTCGGGCTTCAAATCGGGCGCGGCAAGCGAGGGCCGGCTCATCCGGACGAGGTCGATCGGCATTTTCGTGAATTTGGAGATCGAATCGCTCGCCTTGTCGCGATCATTGTTGACGATCTCGGCGCCCTCGGCGATTGCCGCGCGGAAGTTGGCGATCGCCTCAGGGTTCTTCTCGATGAACGCACGCGAAGCGACATACGAGATGACAGGTTCGGTACGATTGAGTTCGGCGATGTACCGCACGCCGACGGCGCCGAGGCCGGCCTGCGTCATGCGCGTAATGATCGGCTCGCCTGTCAACACGGCGTCGACCGCGCCCGATTTGATCGTATCGGCCATGGTCGGGAAGGTCACTTCGACGAAATTCACCGATTTCGGATCGACGCCCTTCTCCATCAGCCATTTAACGAAGAGCACATGCAAATAGGCGCCGATGCCCGGCGCGCCGACTTTCTTGCCAACGAAATCCTTGGCCTCATGAGCCAAGACGCCGTTGCGCACGAAGGCGGCGATAGTCCCATTGTACATCGGGTCCATCCGCGAGGCCCCCGCGACGGCGACGAGATCGAGACCGCCATCGACCGCTTGAAGGAAGACGGACTCAGTCGGGCCGCCGATCTGGATTGAATCGGAGACGATCGCGGCGGGAATATTCGAATTGATGCCGATGAGAACCATTTTCGCATCGAGCCCATGCTTGGCGAAAATGCCTTGGTCCATCGCCACCATCGCCGAGGCGCAGTCGCTGGTCGCCGTGCAGCCGATCGTGATCTTGGTTTGCGCGTGAGCGGCCGCCGGGGCCGCCAGAGCCAAGGCGAGTGAGACCAGCGCGCCAAAAGAGCGAAGCGGGAATCGCGAAAGAACCGTCATTTTTTCCTCCCAGGAGGGCTTCCTAAAAAGACCCTCTTGAATATCGATAAAAAATAAGATCATATATTTTTTACCAAGGCAAGGGAGGACGCGCGTGAAACTGGCGACATTCCGACAAGGCGGATCGGAGCGGATTGGCATTGTTCATTCCGGCGACACGCTTGTTTTCGATCTCGCCGCCGCGGCGAAGCGGGACGGCGACGATACGCCGGCCTATGCCTCCATGCTGGCCTTGATCGACGCCGATGACGCCGGGCTGGACGCCGCGCGGTCCCTGTTCTCGCGCCTCGGCGGCAAGTCTGACCTTTCGTACGCCCTCGCCGAGATCGAGTTGCTGGCGCCATTGCCGCAGCCGCGGCAGATGCGCGATTGCATGTCCTTTTCTTTGCACATTCGCCAATCCGGCCGCGGCATGCAGGCTCTGATGGCGCGCCGCGAAGGCGGCGAAGAAGCGTTCAAAGCCACGATGGCCGCGCCGCTCGGCGAACTCGCCTCGGTCTATACCGAAATGCCGATTTACTACATCACCAATCGCATGATCGTCGCCGCGCCAGGTTCGACCGTCAAATGGCCGCGCTATAGCCAGGAAATGGATTACGAACTCGAATTGGGAATCGTGACCAAACGTACTCGCGCCAATATTAAGGTGAACGAAGCTGACGCGCATATTTTCGGCTACACGATCTTCAACGATTTTTCGGCGCGCGACCGCCAGCGCGCGGAAATGCAGGGAAGGCTCGGGCCGGCCAAGGGAAAGAGTTTCAATAGCGCCAACGTGATTGGTCCCTGGATTGTTACGCCGGACGAGCTTGGCGATCCGCAAGCGCTCAGCGTGGCGGTACGCGTGAATGGCGAGACGCGTTCTAAGGGATCGACCGCGGGCATGCTCTTTTCCTTCGAAGAGATTTTGGCCTATGCGTCGCAGGACGAGACGATCTATGCCGGGGAATTTTTCGGCTCCGGAACGGTCGGCAATTGCTGCGGTTTGGAGATAGGCCGTTTTCTCGAACATGGCGACGTGATCGAACTCGAGATCGAAAAGATCGGCGTGTTAAAGAATAAAGTCGTTCGCCAGGACGCGTAAGAGCGGCGCCACGCCGCAAACTCGGAGGAACCATGACGCGCCGTCTCGTTGATATTTCCGTACCTTTGCAGAACGACGTTCCCGCCGATCTTGGTCCTGGTCCGAAGATCACATACATCGATCATCAGCAGGGCTTGCCGGCCATCCTCGGCATCTTTCCCGGTCTCAAAGGCTCCGATTTACCGGACGGTCAAGGCTGGGCCGTCGAGCAAGTATCGCTCTCGACGCACAACGGCACGCATCTGGATGCGCCTTGGCACTATCACCCAACGATGAATCGCGGCGAGCGCTCCTGGACGATCGACGAAGTGCCGCTCGAATGGTGTTTCCAGCCCGGCGTGAAGCTCGACTTCCGTCATTTCGCCGACGGCTATGTCGTCACCGCCGCGGATGTCGAAGCGGAATTGAAGCGCATCGGCCACGCCCTCGAGCCGCTCGAGATCGTCGTCGTCAACACTTCCGCCGGTGCGAAATACGGGCGGCCCGACTACGTGCCGTCAGGCTGCGGCATGGGCTACGAAGCGACGATGTACCTTCTTGAACGCGGCGTGCGCCTCACCGGCACCGACGCCTGGAGTTGGGACGCGCCCTTCGTCCATACGGCGAAGAAATACGCCGAGACTAAGAACGCCGCGCTGATCTGGGAGGGCCACAAAGCCGGCCGGCATATCGGCTATTGCCATATCGAGAAACTGCACAATCTAGAGACGCTGCCCTCGACCGGCTTCATGGTCTCCTGCTTCCCCGTGAAGATCGAGCGCGCCTCCGCCGGCTGGACGCGGGCCGTGGCGATTATCGGGGAATAGCGCCGAACCCAAGCCATAGGGCCTTGCGATTGCCTCGTCTCGGCACGCCGCGCTATATCTAGCAAAATATAGGCGGCGCGCCGTCCGCCGCTGTGACAAACGAAATCTTCAGCGTGGACCAAGGGACAGTTTTGAGCGCCTTATTCGCGCCTTTCTCGCCGCCGGAATGGACGGCGATTGTTCTCTCTGTGAAAGTCGCGACCGTCAGCATGGTCGCCAGCCTCCCCTTCGGCGTCGCGATCGCCTACCTTCTCGCGCGCAAGCGCTTTCCCGGCAAGATACTGCTCAACGGCCTCGTTCACTTGCCGCTTGTGATGCCGCCGGTCGTCACGGGCTGGTTGCTGCTGCTCAGCTTCGGCCGCCAGGCGCCGCTCGGCCGCTTCTTTGATACCTGCTGCGGCCTCGTCTTCTCCTTCCGTTGGACCGGCGCCGCTTTGGCGGCGGCGGTCATGGGCTTTCCCTTGATGGTGCGCGCGATCCGTCTCTCGATCGAAGCCGTCGATACAAAGCTCGAGCAAGCGGCGGAAACATTGGGCGCATCGTCCTTTATGGTTTTTCTGACGATCACCGCGCCCTTGGCCTTGCCCGGCGTCATCGCCGGCATGATCCTCGCTTTTGCCAGGGCGATCGGCGAATTCGGCGCGACGATCACTTTCGTCGCCAATATCCCTGGCGAGACGCAGACGATCGCCACCGCACTCTATAGCGCAACGCAAATTCCCGGCGCCGAAGCCAGCGCGGCGCGGCTGACGATCGTCTCCATCGTTATCGCCTTTGCGGCGCTGGTCATCGCGGAAATACTCGCCGCGCGCGTGTCGCGACAGGCGATGGATCTATGATCGCCGTCGACGTCCGTCTTCGCCAAGGGGACTTCTTTCTCAAGGCGACGCTCACAGCGCAGAGCAAGACGCTGGCGCTCTATGGCCCCTCGGGCGCGGGCAAGACGACTTTGCTCAATATCATTGCGGGGCTAGCGCATCCCGACGAAGGCCGCATCGCGATCGACAGCATCCCCTTCCTTGATACATCAGCCAGGATCGATCTTTCGCCGCGCCAGCGTCGCGTCGGCTATGTATTCCAGGAATTGCGCTTGTTCCCGCATCTCAAGGTAGAGCGGAATCTTCTCTATGGCCGCCGCTTTGCGCCAAAGAAGGAACGCAGCGTCGATTTCGACCAAGTCGTGGATCTGCTCGGGATCCGCCCGCTCCTCGATCGCTGGCCGGCGCGTCTGTCGGGCGGCGAAAAGCAGCGCGTCGCGATCGGCCGCGCCCTCCTCGCCAATCCGCGCCTGCTCCTGCTGGACGAACCGCTTGCCGCCTTGGACGAAGCCCGTCGCGCCGAGATTTTGACCTATATCGAAAAGCTGCGCGACGCTTTCGCCATTCCAATCGTCTTCGTCAGTCATCGCTTGAGCGAAGTCGATCGCCTTGCCGGCGATGTCGCGATTCTCGATCAAGGCAAGCTCGTCGAGATGCGAAGCGCGCACGTCTCCCATGACGCGAGGCGCTTCTAGCGACAGCCGGCTTTGCAAGCGCGCGCAAAAGGTGTTTGGCTCCGCGCCGTCCAAAGGATTCACAAGCGCAATGCAAAAAGACCAAGCCCTGACGCGCGCCCGCGCGCTGCTCGAAAAAGTTCCGCTCTTCGACGGGCATAATGATCTGCCCTGGGTGATCCGCACCGACAG
>JASLHV010000319.1 GCA_030153205.1 Roseiarcus sp.
TAATATCGGTCTTCCGCGCGACATTTTCGCGCGCGAGCGCGCCAATTCTTCCGGCGTCGATCTCAGTAGCGAAACCATCCTCGCCGAACTCGCGCCGAAGCTTGAAGCGAGCGCCCAGAAACTTTGGCGCGCCGGCGCGCCCGGCGGCGTAAGGCGTTTGATCGTCAATCCCGCGGACAATCGCGATGTGGTCGGCGAAGCGTTTCATGCAAACGCCGGCGACGTCGCAACGACAGTTGAAACGGCGCATGCGGCGTGGCCGCAATGGCGCAATCGCTCGCCTGCGCAACGCGCGGCCTGTCTCGAGCGCGCCGCGGCGCTCTTCGAAGAACGAAAAGGCCAATTCGCGAGCTTAATGTGCCGCGAGGCAGGTAAAACCTTGCCCAATGCGATCGGCGACGTCCGCGAAGCCGTCGATTTCCTTCGCTACTACGCCGCTTGCGCGAACCGCGATTTTGCAAACGACACTCATAAGCCGCTCGGCGTTGTCGCCTGTATCAGTCCATGGAATTTTCCTCTGGCGATTTTTACCGGGCAGGTCGCCGCCGCGTTGGTCGCCGGCAATGCCGTCATCGCAAAGCCGGCGGAGGAGACGCCGCTTATCGCCGCTGAAGCGGTACGATTGCTCCATGAGGCTGGCGTTGCGACGGAGGCGCTTGCGCTTCTGGCGGGCGAGGGCGATGTCGGCGCGGCCTTGACCGCTCACCCGCTTGTCGCCGGGGTCATGTTCACCGGCTCGACCGGGGTCGCGCGCCAGATCCAGCGCGCGCTCGCCAAAAGGCTAGGCGCTGACGGAGCGCCAATCGTTCTCATCGCCGAGACAGGCGGACAAAACGCGCTCATCGTCGATTCTTCCGCGCTGGCTGAGCAAGTCGTTGGCGACGTCCTTGCTTCGGCCTTCGATTCAGCAGGGCAGCGCTGCTCGGCGGCGCGTATTCTGTGCCTGCAAGAGGATGTCGCTGACCGAACCCTCGGAATGCTCAAGGCCGCAATGACCGAATTGACGGTTGGTCCGCCGGACCGCCTCTCAACCGACGTCGGACCGGTGATTTCGGCGGAAGCGCAACACAATCTCAATTCCCACATCGACGCGATGCGCCAACGCGGCTTTGCGACGCATTCAGTGGCGCTTCCTCAGGATTGCGCGGAAGGCACGTTCGTTCCGCCGACCCTCATAGAGATCAACAGAATTGCTGATCTTGGCCGCGAAGTCTTTGGGCCCGTCTTGCACATTCTGCGGTACAGCCGTGACGACTTGCCGCGACTCATCGAGGAGATCAATGCCTCAGGCTACGGCCTCACCGGCGGCGTCCATTCTCGCATAGACGCCACGATCGCGCTGGTCAGCGATGCTCTCTCCGCGGGGAATATCTATATCAATCGCAATATTATTGGCGCCGTCGTCGGCTCACAGCCTTTCGGCGGTCATGGCCTGTCAGGCACGGGACCGAAAGCCGGCGGCCCGTTGTACCTCAAACGTCTTCTTGCCGTCGCGCCGGATTCTTGGCCGCGGCTTGGCGCGGTGCGCGCCGGGCAGGCGCTCCAGCCGCTGATCATGTGGTTGACGCAAAACGGGCGTGAGGCTTTGGCGGCGCGTTGCCAAAAATTGGCCGCGAATGTGCGGCTCGGCGCCGCGCTCGATCTACCGGGCCCGGTCGGCGAAAGGAATGTCTATCGATTGAGCGCGCGAGGCGTGGCTTTATGTCATGCGGCGCGAGAGGAAACGGCGGTCGTTCAGCTTGCCTGCGCGCTCGCCACCGGCAATCGCGCAGCGCTCGGCGGGTCGGCCGGGGCGACGCTCTATGACAAGCTTCCGCAGAAACTTCGCGCGGAAGCCTTTCCGGTCAGCGACCTAAACCGGGGCGACGTCGTCATGACTGACCTGGATGGCGAGGCGCTGATTGCGCTTCAGCAGGCCGTCGCGGCGCGAGAAGGTCCGATCGTCGGCGTTTACAGTCTTACGCGCGAGCAATTCGACAAGGGCGAGTCCTGGCCTTGCGATTTTCTTCTGAGCGAGCAATCGGTGACGACGAACACGACGGCCGCCGGCGGCAACGCCAGTCTTATGTCGATTGGCTGAAGGCTAACCCACGCCATTTTGTAAAAAGCGCGTGTTGACCGAGGACCGTACAATCTTCCGGCGCGGCCTTGAGCGCGACGCCGAGAATCTCGCCGGCTTGTTGATAGCGTCGGGTAAGGCTAGCCGAGCCGATAATCGTGGCGGGAGCGCCATCGCGTGGCGCGGCGGCGAGAAGCTCGGCGCCAATAAGCAGACCGGAAAGATATTCCGGCAATTGCGCGGACCTTAATCGCTCGAAAAGACCGAGCGTGCGCGCCATGAAAATCGCGTGCAGAAGATCGCCCGGCGCCTTGAGGCCTCGCGCCGCCTTGACGCCCAGCGCAAAGCCTTCGCCGTCCGCCTCGGGCCCATCCATCAGCCGGGCGAGAATTGTATGGTTGCGCAAAGCGCCGAAAGCGTCTCCGGTCATGTAAGTCTTAAAGGAGACGATCCGTCCTTTTTCGACGATGGCCCATTTCGAATGAGTACCGGGCAAGACGAAGACGCCGTCCTCGCCGCTCGAGGCGGCAAGAGCGCCGAATATTTGGGTCTCCTCGCCACGCATGACGTCGGGACCTTCTGGGTCGCCATCGGCGAGAACGCCGGGCACGACGCCGATCTCACCGAACGCTGCGCTTTTGATTGTAACGATGGCCGCCGCTGTCTCGGCCAAGCCCGCCGGGCAGGAGACATAGGGCGCTTCGACCCAGCCCTGGCGAGAACCAATCATACCGGAAAGGATAATGGGCGGCGGCGCAGCGACGTCCCGCCAAGCGCTCAGTGAAGAAATCAGGACTTGTTCGTAATCACCCGCGCCAACGCTCTGAATCCCGCGCGTGGATTCCACTCTGTCGATGATCGCTCCATAGGCCGAAACCAGATAGGCGCGAAAGGAGGTCGTGCCCCAATCCACTGCGATCAAGCCAGGGATGGCGGCTTTTTCCACGTTCGGCAAAACGGACTCTCTTTAATATTGCGCCGGGGCGATTAGCGGTTCGTCGCCGTTCGGCTTTTATAAATCAATTAGGCGTCGCTTAACCAATGCGCCCAGTTTCCTCGATACCAGCCATTACAGAGCATCCAGTTAACGCGTTCGAAACGGGCCAAACGTAGGTTGCGTGCATTCCGACGAGCAAGAAACGGTGCTTCGCCGGAGTGTAAAAAACTGGAGCACGGAGCATCCTAATGATCAAGACCTTCAAGAGCTTCCTCGCCAACGAGTCTGGCGCGACCGCTATCGAATACGGCCTTATCGCCTCGCTGATCGCCGTTACGATCATCACCGCGGTTTCCACGCTCGGCAACAAGCTGTCGACGACCTTCTCGGAAGTCGCGAGCAACCTGAAGTAATCGCTTGACGCTTTGCGTCGATGATTTGCGCGCCGACGGGTCCGCCCTTCGGCGCGCCTCATTTTAAGACCAGATTTTCGCCTGTTCGATAAACCTAACCGCAACTCTTTATCGCTAGGGTTCCATTGGCCTTAAGCGTTGAGGCTGCGAGGCGAATGCCGATGACTACGACGCTTCTTGTTCTTCTCACCCTCGTTCTATTTCCGGCGCTGATGGCCTTTTCAGCGTCCTCAGATCTTTTTTCTATGAAGATTTCCAATCGCGTCAGTATCGCTCTGGCGACTGCTTATCCGATTCTCGCCTTCGGCCTCGGCGTTCCCCTCCCGACGATCGCGACGAATCTCGCCTGCGGCTTCGTCGTGCTCCTTCTGACCTTCACGATGTTCTCGCGCGGATGGATAGGTGGCGGCGACGCAAAGCTTGCCGCAGCGACCGCGCCATGGCTTGGCTGGGCCCTGATGCTGGATTATTCCCTCCTGACGTCAGTCCTCGGCGGTGTGTTGACTTTGGGAATTATCCTGTCGCGGCGCACGCCGCTTCCGAACTGGGCGGCGCGGCTCGATTGGGTCGCGCGACTCCACCATCCCGACAACGGCGTCCCTTACGGCATTGCGCTGGCGGCGGCCGGTCTTGCTCTTTATCCGAGCACCCAGATCTGGCATGCGGCGACCGGCCTCTAATCGTTAACGATTTTTAAAGCAATACAGCAATGTGAAATTGGCGGGAGCCGGCGCTTAGGCAGGCGGCCCAAACGCTGGCTCGCTCATCGATTCGGCGCCCGATTGACGAGCCTTCCCAGGCGGTCTCATCCGCCATGACGGATCGGCCGGGGGCGCAGGATTCCAGATTAGATACGTCTGGTTAACCCTAATTTGACGATTGGCTGTTCATATCAAGCCAATGTCACGCAGGGGCGCGACGAGGGTTCAGCGTCATGAACAGAGTTCAACTTGCGGTTCTGGGTGTAACAGTCGTCGCCTTTGGCGGCGCTTATATCCTTTTTTCTTCGAGCAGCACGCCTGTGCCTCAGATCATCAAAGTCACGCAGAAGATCGAAACCGACGAGGTGTTGGTCGCTTCGCATGACCTGCAAATGGGTACGAAATTGTCCGACGCGGATTTCAAGTGGCAGGAGTGGCCCAGCGCGTCTCTCTCCCCCTTGATGATCAAGAAATCGGAAGGCCCGAACGCAGCCGACGCTATTAAAGACGGCGTGACGCGCGTGTCCTTCCTTCAGGGAGAGCCGATGCGTCGCGACAAGATTGTTAAAGGTACGGGCGCCGGCTTCCTTTCCGCCATCTTGCCGAGCGGTATGCGCGCGGTCGCAATCAACATTGACCAGCAGGGCGGCAATACGGCCGGCAACCTGATTCTCCCCAACGATCGGGTCGATGTGATTCAGATCTATCGTGACGAAGACGCCACCAAGGCGCGCGGCACGGAAGTCCTGATTCCAAAAACTATTCTCACCAATGTTCAAGTCCTGGCGATCGGACAGAACGTAGAAGAGAAGAATGGCGAAAAGTTCGTGGTTGGCGCCAACGCGACTTTAGAGCTCGACCCGACGCAAGCCGAGCAGATTATTCTCGCGCAGCGTTTGGGCAACGGAAATCTGCATCTAACGTTGCGCAGCATGTTGGACTTTGCAGGCAAGACCGATTCCAACATGGATTTCGATAAAGACACTGGCTTGACAATCGTGCGCGCCGGCTCCGCCCAGCAGGCGGTTCGATGACCGGCGCCGCTTTTCCTGAATCATCTGAACTGAGGTCTCGTCGATGAATCGCCGTCGGATCAAAGGTCACTCCCTCCTGTGGATGAGCGCTGCGGCGATTCTGTTCGCGGCCGACCCTGGTGGACTCGTTCCGGCTGTCGCGGCCCCGCTTGGCGCGACGTCCGATCAGGGCGGGCCAGGTCCGATTGCGCGTCGTCTGCAGATGGGCGTCGGCAAGTCAGCGATCATCGACTTGCCGGAAGACGCGGGCGAAGTATTCGTCGGCGATCCGAATGTCGCCAACGCAGTGGTGCGTTCTGCGCGCCGTCTCTATGTCGCCGCTATCGGGAATGGGCAGACGACCATCTTCGCCATGGACCGACAGGGTCATCAAATCGCGGTCCTCGAGGTTTCGATCGGTCGCGACGTCGGTGAACTGAAACAAATTCTGGACGCCGCAATTCCCGGCAACGAAATCGCAGTCAAAACAATTGCTGATTCGGTTATTTTGGTCGGGTCTGTCGGCTCGGCAGGGGAGGCGCAGAAAGCACTGGACATAGCGTCTGGCTTCATCGGCACATCCGTGCTGGGCGGAACGTCCAATGGCGCCGGCGGAAGTGGTGGCGGCGGTTCAAACTCGACTCAGGTCAGTATTTCGGCGGCCGGCACGCCAGTGACTGGCAAAGTCATCAATTCGCTTGTCATCCGCGGGCTCGACCAAGTTTCGCTGCGGGTGACGGTCGCAGAAATCCGCCGTGAAATCGTCAAGCAGCTCGGCGTCACCCTCACTGGCGGAAAGAGCTCCGGCCCCTTTACCCAGAGCGGATTCCAAACTCAAACGCCATTCGCCGTGAATGGCAGTATTGATGCGAGCAGCGCAGTGCTCAACTGGGCGAAGGGCGGCTCGACATTCGAAGCGCAACTGCAAGCCTTCGAGCGTCAAGGCGTGGCGCGAACGCTCGCCGAACCGACTGTGACGGCGGTTTCGGGCGAATCGGCGAAGTTCCTTGCCGGCGGCACGATCCCGCTCCCCAACGGCATAACCTGCTCACAGACGACGCTTGGGTTAGGCAATGATTGCCTGGTCAGCGTCATGCAGCAGCCTTACGGCGTATCGCTCGGGTTCACCCCCGTGGTTCTTTCATCAGGACGCATCCAGTTGCGAATTGCGACGGAAGTGACCGATATCGACCAATCGAAGCAGATCACTTTGGGCGAAGGTGGTACGAACGTTTCGATCCCTGGTTTTCGCACGCGAAAAAACGAGACGACGGTCGAACTTCCGTCGGGCGGCTCGATCGCTTCGGCCGGTTTGATCTCGACGGAAACGACGCAGGTCATCAACGGCGTTCCGGGTTTGATGAATCTGCCTATTCTCGGCGCGCTCTTCCGGTCGCGTGACTTTTTGCGCGACGAAACCGAGCTGTTGATCGTGGTCACGCCCTACATCGTCCACCCCATCGATCCCGGCCAGGTCGTCAAGCCTGACCAGAACTTTACCGATGCGACGGATCCCCAGTCCTGGCTGTTGGGCCGCGTGAACCGGCTCTACTCGAGCGCCGGCTCAACGCAAGGGCTGCAGAACTACAATGGCAAGATCGGCTTCATCAATGAATAGCGACTTCCTTCCGCGCCCCGGCGCCGCATTATCGAGAAAGGCCAGCATGTCAGCCGTCCGCTCCGTTTCGCGAACGTCGAAGTCCCTCGGGCTTATGGCGCTCACCTTGGCCTCCGCCCTCGCGCTCGGCGCTTGCCAAAGCGATGATTTGTCGACCGGCGCGATCAGCATCGACGACTATCACAACCGTCATCCGATCCTGCTGACTGACGCGCCGACCACCCTCGATGTATTTCCCGTCGGGACCGGGGCCCTCGACCCCGCATCCGCTGCGGACGTACGCGCCTTCGCGCAACGATACGCGCAATACGGAGTCGGCAGAATCGTCATTCTTTCACCTGCTGGCGGCGGCCCGAAGATTCGGGCCGGAGTCACCGCGGTACGTGAGACTCTCGCGTCGGCGGGGTTGAGAGGAAGGGTCGGTCTCGGCGTTTATCCGGTCGCCGATCGGTTGCTCGCTGCGCCAATCAAGCTGAGTTTCATCGGCCTTAAGGCGGAAGTCCCGACACGGTGCGGTCAATGGCCGGAGGATCTCACGTCTGGCGGTTCGCTGAACGGCTGGCGCAATCAGACATACTGGAATTTCGGCTGCGCCACGCAGACCACGCTCGCTGCTCAAGTTTCCGATCCACGTGATTTCGTCCGCGCGAGCTCGACCGGGCCCGCGGACGTTCAGATGCGGCTGCGCGCGATCAACGCCGTGCGTCAAGGCAGCGATCCGGGTACGAGTTGGAAAATTCAGAACACGGCGATTGGGCAAGTCGGGGGGAGTTAATCGATGCAAGGCGAGGTCAATCAGCCGCCGATCGTCGGAATGCAAGACGGGTCTACGCCGTTGCAGATCAATCCGGTGCCTCGGATTTCGATTCAAGCCTTTTGCGAGACGCAAGAGGTCGCCGCGATCGTGCAGGCCGCGGTGAACGATCGACGCATGAACAAGGCGCATGTGAAATTGCATATGGGCGGCGCCGCGGCGGCGGTCGAAGCCTATCGCAGCGCGCCGACGCCTAACGTGATCGTGCTAGAATCGACCCACGATCGGGATGCGTTGACGGCGAGCCTCGATGAGTTGGCCGAATTCTGCGACGCCGGCACGAAGGTCATCGTTTGCGGCAAGGTGAACGATATCCTGCTCTATCGTCATTTAATGTTGAAAGGCGTGAGCGAATATATGGTCGCGCCTTTCACCGTTCTCGATTTCGTCCAGGCGATCTCCAATCTTTACAGTTCGCCGGGCGCCAATCCCGTCGGGCGCGTCATCGCCGTCGTCGGCGCGAAAGGCGGAGTCGGCTCGTCGACGATCGCTCACAACCTCGCCTGGTCGATTGCGACGAGCCTCGAAATATCGACCGTCATCGCCGACATGGATTTGGGTTTCGGCACGGCCGGTCTGGATTTTAACCAAGATCCGCCGCAAGGCATGGCCGAGGCGGTATTTTCTCCGGACCGCATCGATTCCAATCTTGTCGACCGCCTGCTCTCCAAATGCAGCGACAATCTCAGTCTGTTGGCGGCGCCGGCGACGCTCGATCGAACCTACGATTTCGGCGAGACGGCGTTCGACGCCGTCATCGATATCTTGCGCGCTTCGACCCCGTGCGTGGTTCTCGATGTCCCGCACCTTTGGACGGGGTGGACCAAGCGCGCCCTCATCGGCGCCGACGATGTTCTGGTCGTCGGGAGTCCGGATCTGGCCAGTTTACGAAACGCTAAGAATCTTCTCGACAGCATACGTCATTCACGGCCCAATGATCATCAGCCGAAGCTGATCATCAACGGAGTCGGCGTACAAAAGAGGCCAGAAATCGCCTTGGCGGATTTCACCAAGACTGTCGAGGTCGAGCCTGCTGCGGTCATTCCCTATGATCCGAAGCTTTTCGGCACCGCCGCCAACAACGGTCAAATGATCGCTGAAATCGACGCGAACGGGAAGACCGCCGAAATTTTGGCCGATCTTGCGCGCAGTGTGACGGGGAAGGTCGAGTTCAAGAAGGCGAAACGCGGGCTTCTCGATCCTTTGATGTCTGCACTGGGGCGAAAGAAGGCGCGGGCGGCGGCTTGATTGGAAACGAGACGTCGATCATGGCGCAGCGCTGATGATCGATCCGGCGAAGGAATAGAGTGGCATGTTCGGTAAGCGCGCCAGCACAACAGTCGTAACGGCCGCGACGCCAAGCGCGCCCGCGCGCGCTCATGAACCCGCGATTGCAAGCAACGAAAGCACGGCTGCGGCCACGGCCGTCGCTGAAGCCTCGCGTCGCACCGCCGTAGAAACGCGTCGTTCGGACAGTTACTACCAAACGAAGAGCATGATCTTCGGCGCGCTGATCGAGGCGATCGATCTATCCGCGCTTGCCAAGCTGGATCCGGACAATGCGCGCGAAGAGATTCGCGATATCGTCCATGAAATCGTCACCATCAAAAACATCGTGCTGTCGATCTCCGAGCAGGAAGATCTGCTTGAAGACATTTGTAACGATGTTCTCGGCTACGGACCGCTCGAGCCGCTGCTGGCGCGCGACGACATCGCCGACATCATGGTCAACGGCCCGAGCAAGTGCTTCATCGAAGTTGGCGGTAAGATTCAGTTAACCAACGTACGATTCCGCGACGCCGCCCAATTGATGAACATCTGCCAGCGCATCGTCAGCCAGGTCGGCCGCCGGGTCGACGAAGCCTCGCCGATCTGCGACGCGCGTCTTTTGGACGGCTCCCGCGTCAACGTCATCGCGCCGCCGCTTGCCATCGACGGCGCCGCGCTCACCATCCGTAAATTTAAAAAAGACAAGCTGACGCTGGATCAGTTGACGCGCTTCGGCTCCATTTCGCCAGCCGGCGCTGAAATTCTCAAGATCATCGGCAGAGTCCGTTGCAACGTCATCATCTCCGGCGGCACAGGCTCCGGCAAGACGACGCTGCTGAACTGCCTGACTAACTATATCGACGGCGATGAGCGGGTGATCACCTGCGAAGACGCCGCCGAGCTTCAATTGCAGCAACCGCATGTGGTGCGTCTCGAAACGCGACCGCCGAACCTCGAAGGCGCCGGCCAGATCACCATGCGCGATCTCGTCAAGAATTGCCTGCGTATGCGTCCGGAGCGCATCATCGTCGGCGAAGTTCGTGGACCGGAAGCGTTCGATTTGCTGCAGGCGATGAACACCGGTCATGACGGTTCGATGGGCACATTGCACGCCAACTCGCCGCGCGAAGCGATGAGCCGTATCGAATCGATGAT
>JASLHV010000327.1 GCA_030153205.1 Roseiarcus sp.
GACGCCTAGCATGATGAACATAAGGGTGAGCGGCACAGCCGCGAAAAGTGCGCTCAAGCCAAATGAATGTGCGATCGGGTCATAGACCTGCTGGTACACTGATGCTTCCTCAAATTAAATGTTGATGACGCTCGAAACACCTGCGTCGTTTTTTTTAAATACTTTTCTTCGGCTCGTTCATAACGGTGAGAACGACGTCGACTTGATGATCTTGTTCTCCTGATGTTGCACGTTGCCGGCTTCGGCGCTCTTTTTTCGATAGGAGGCCCAGTCGGGATCCGCCTCGAGCGCGGCGCGCTTTTTCTCGCGATCCGCCTGACTTTCGAATCCCCAAAAGAAAACGACCTGGTTCAATTCGCCGACGTCCGTGGTGAAGACGCCGATCGGTTTGCCGAGATGCCGCGTGTGAATGGGCAATCCCTCAGCTTCGTAGAGCTTCAACCAGGCGTTGAGCCGGCCAGGAACCATCGTATAGGTGCGCAGATCGACAATCATAATTTCTCCTTGTGTTTAAATCATTTCTTCTCGGCCCCGGCAGGGGGATAGGCGCTCATGAAATTGGCGCGGTTGGGCATTTGAATTTTGGCGAGCGTCGCGGCGTCGAGGGTCGCGTCTTGCGGAAGTATCTTGTTGAGGAACAATAAGTACGCGCAGAGCGCATAGGTCTCGTCTGGCGTCAGAGACTGCGGCGCGTCGAGCGGCATGGCGCGATGAATGAAGTCGAACAAAGTCGTCGCATAGGGCCAGAAACTGCCGATCGTCCTTTCGGACTTTTTGTCGAAAATGGTGCCGAAACCGCCGACCAAACGGTCCATGGGTTTGCCTTCGCCATGCGCCCCATGACAGGCGGCGCATTTGGCGGCGAAGATCGCCTCGCCTTGATTGACATCGCCATGTCCTGGCGGAAGTCCCACGCCATCCGGCGAGACGTCGATGTTCCAACCGGCGATCTCTTGTTGGGTGGCGGGCCGACCAATGCCATAGATTTCGCCAGCCGGCGCGGGCTGCGCTGGGAGGATTGCGCTCAACACGACGACTGCAAAAAGGCGCCCTTTACCCGGCATTGGTCACAGCGCCCCCCGCCGCGACGCGCCAAGTTTGGATCGCGTTATTGTGATAGTACGATCTGATGTCGCGCTGCTCGAACAGTGTTTCGCGACTGGGCTGGGTGACGCCAGTCTCATCCGTCGCGCGGCTGCAAAGTGAAGCAGGACCTCCGTCCCAGCGCCAGGGAAAGCGAAACCGCGTGAGGCATTTGGGAAGGATGGGCTCCTGCAACGCAGCGTCGCGCCAACCTGCGCCGCCGTCGAGCGAGACCTCGACCCGCGCGATCTTGCCAGCGCCCGACCACGCCACGCCTGAGATTTCATAGAACCCAGGCGGACCAAGCTTTTGACCGCCGGATGGGTAGGTAATGACTGATTTCGCCTCCATCACGAAATTGAATTGGCGGATCGTCTTGTCCGGCATGACCATCGTATATTTCGACGTCTCCTCGCGCGTTTGGAAAGGCGCGGTTCCGACCTTGATTCTGCGCAGCCATTTGATGTTGACGTTGCCTTCGTACCCCGGCAGAAGAAGCCGCAGGGGATAACCTTGCTCGGGTCGAAGGCGCTCGCCGTTCTGCGCATAGGCGAGAAGCGCATCGTCAAGCGCTTTCTCGATCGGGATGCTGCGCGTCATCGCCGCCGCGTCGCCGCCCTCGGCGAGAAGCCATTTGGCCTCCGGCTTGAGTCCTGCCTCCGATAATATTGTCGACAGCGGAACGCCGGTCCATTCGGCGCAACTCAAGAGCCCATGCGTATCCTGAGCCGTGAGTTCCGGTTTTGGCTCGCCCCAATTCGGAGAGGAATTGCCTGAACATTCGATGAAGTGAATGCGTGAGACGGATGGGAAACGCGTGAGATCGTCCATCGTGAAGATCATCGCGCGATCGACCAATCCATGTACGATCAAGCGATGTTCCGCTGGATCAATCGTCGGAACGCCGGCATGATGACGCTCGTAGTGCAACCCATTCGGGGTGATGATGCCGGTCAAATTTTGTATCGGCGTCACGCTCAACGCGGCAAGCCTCGTCGGCGGCTGCGCGCCGCCTTGCCGAGGACGGCGTACCACGCCCGCCTCGAATCGCGACGGCGCGCCGTAAGGCGGCGACATGACCTCGGCGCCTGGCTGCTTCTGCCAGGCGGGAACGTCCGGCGGCAAATTCGTCCCGTCTTCAGCGCGCGCCGATGCGCTTTTCGCCGCCGCCAGGAAGCCAGCGCCCGCGCCGAAAAGGCGCCGACGCGTCATCGCTCGATTGTTCATTGATGGTTGGTTAGCGTTCGAAACGCCGTCGTTCTTCATCGTCGATCCTTCGCCCCAAGTTCAAAGGCAAAGCGTCGCAGCGACGCGCCAGCGTTACTTCTGCGGCTGTCGCGACATGAAATGCGCAATCGCTTTCACATCGTCCTCGCTCAAGGCGTAAGCAATCTCAGGCATGATGACATTGCCGCGGCCGCGGCGGGCGCCGTGCTGATAATCGTGCAGCGCTTTGACGATATATTCTTCGCGCTGGCCGGCGAGGCGCGGCGCTTCCCCGCTGCCCGCGAAATTCGGCATATGGCATTGTCCGCAGTGACGATCTTCGGCGATTTTCGCGCCGGCCTTGGTCAAATCCGGCGCGCCGTCGGGCGTCGTTGGCGCAGGCGGCGGCGGCAGCGCGGAGAAGTAGGCGCTCAAGGCGCGAATATCGTCGTCGGTGAGTTCGGCTGAGGCCGGAGTCATCAGTTCGTTCTTTCGCGTCTCGCCGCGAAAGTAGACGAGCTGCCATTGTACGTAGAGTTCAGGCGCCGCCGCAAGATTCGGCGCGCCGTCCATCTGCGACACGCCGCCGGGACCATGGCAGGCGAGACACGTGACCAGTTTATCCTTGATCGAATCTGGAGCCGCTGGTCCGCTTTCCTCGGCGCGGATGGTCATTGTCGATAACGCGATCGCCGCACAGACCAAAGCAACGCGCTTGCGGACCCATCGCATATTAAAATTCCGTCGGATCGAGAAAAAAAGGCGCGCCCCGCCATTGGGAAGTCCCGGCGGGGCGCTTGTTTCGTCGGTCTTACTTGCCGACGTATGAGATTTGATAGATCGCTCCGGTCTGATCGTCAGAGACCAAGAGCGAGCCATCGGAGGCGACGATCACGTCGGCGGGACGACCGACGATCTTCTGTCCGTCGAGCCAGGTGCCAGCGAAGACTTCCTGACTGGCGTTGGTGCCGTCGCCGTTCACGACGATGCGCTCGATGCGATAGCCGTTCTTGGCGTGCCGATTCCACGAACCGTGTTCCGCGACGAAAATATTGCCTGAATATTCAGACGGGAACTGGTTGCCGGTGTAGAACTTCATACCCAAGGGCGCCACGTGCGGTCCGAGCTTGACAATCGGCGAATTGAACTCGGAACAGGAGTGGCCATGGCCATAGACCGGATCGAGAATGTCGCCCTGGTGACAATAGGGATAGCCGAAATTCTCACCGGTCTTGGAGACCATGTTGAGCTTATCGCTCGGCACGTCGTCGCCGAGCCAGTCGCGGGCGTTTTCAGTGAACCATAGATTGCCGGTGCGCGGATCGACGGCGCCGCCGACGCTGTTGCGCACGCCGATCGCCCAGAGTTCGGCGTTGCCGGTCTTGGGATCGATGCGGCGATATTGCGATGTGCCGCTCGGAGGCAGGCATTCGTTACAAGGCGGTCCGACCGGAATATACAGCGCGCCATCGAGGCCGACCGTGATGTATTTCCAACCATGCGGCGTATAGGGCGGGAAGTCGTCGTAAACGAGCTTGCCTTGGCCGAGATTGTCGAGATGCTGCTCCGGATTTTCCCAGGCATAGACCTTGTCAATGTCGACGACATAGAGCGTATGGTTCGCGAAGGCGACGCCCGTCGCCATACGCAAGCCCTTGATCACCGGCTTGACAGTACGTTGGCCATCCTTGGTGACGATCGCGTTGACGACGCCCGCATCCCATGTGCCGACGAAGAGCGTGCCATCATCGCCCCAGGCCATCTGACGCGCTTGCGGCACATTGGCCTGCCACACGCTGATCTTAAAGCCCGGCGGCAGTTTGATCGCCGCCAACATCTTGTCCAGGTCCGCGGCCGACGACGGCAGCGGCTGACCGGCGTTAGGAACAAGGCCGCGCTGCGCTTCGGTTTCATCGCCGCGCCACCAATCTTCCGGTGGGTGGATCCAGAAATCTTTCGAGGTCGAATCGTAGTGGCCGAGCGGCTTGTCTTCCGCCCTGACGCTCGTGGTGTTCAGCAGACCTGCAAGGGCTATCGCCCCAAAGCCGGCCAAAGCTACGCCGGCTGCTTTGCTCAGTCTCAGTACCATCGCCATGTTCCTCCCATCGCAACAGCGCACGGCTTGGCGTGCTTGTCGGCGCCCAGATCCGGCAGCGTTTTTAAGCTTGCTCGGATCATGGCCCCCGACGAACTTATAATATTGTCACACAAGTTTGTCCATAGAGCGGACCGGCCCGAACGGGGCTCTGCCGAGAAAAATATTTGGGGTCAAACCTTTTGAAGCGCACGCGCCGGCGCGCGATAGCGATAGTCCGGCGCAACCACCGGCGCGCTGTCCGCTTCGGCGATGGCCGCGATCAGATCATGGCGCGGCGAGAGATAGCAGGCGGGATCGGTCGCGCGCGCATCGCCGACCAGCGCCAGCGCCTGACATCGGCAGCCGCCGAAATCGATGTCTCGCCGCTCACAAGAGCGGCAAGGCTCGGCCATCCAATCGGTCCCGCGAAAGGCGTTGAAAGCCGGGGAGTCGCGCCAGATTTCGGCGAGCGAATGGTCCGTCACGTTCCAAAATTCGAGACCGGGAATGGTTTCGGCGGCGTGGCACGGAAGAACCTTGCCGCTCGGCGAGACGTTCAGCGTCTTGCGACCCCAGCCGCCCATGCAGGGCTTGGGCGTACGGGCGTGATAGTCCGGCGCGACGTGATCGATCACGATCACGCCCTCAAGACGAGCGCGCATCGATTCAACCGCCGCCCAAGCGGCGTCGGCCTCTTCGCGGGTCGGCATCAAGGCGGCGCGGTTCGCCAGGCCCCAGCCATAATATTGGGTGTGAGCGATCTCCACGCGGCGGGCGCCGAGTTCGATAGCAAGTTCGACCATCTCGGTTGCGCGCCGCACATTCGCGCGGTGGATGACCGCGTTGATCGTCAGCGGCATGCCGATCGCCGTGACCCATTGCGCGACCTGGCGCTTCTTGGCGTAGGCGCCGCGATAGCCGGCGATGCGATCGGCGCTGGCCGCTCCGCTATCTTGGATCGAAAGCTGGACGTGATCGAGGCCGGCATCCGCGAGCAACCCGACGGACGGCTCCGTCAAGCCGATCCCAGAGGTGATCAGATTTGAATAGAGGCCTGCCTTGGCGCAATGCGCGACGATTTCGGCAAGGTCGCGACGGCTTGCCGGCTCGCCGCCGGAAAGATGGACCTGCAGAACGCCGAGTTTGGCGGCTTCCGCGAAGACCCTGCCCCAAGTCGCCGTATCAAGCTCCGTCGCCCGCGATTCCAGTTCGAGCGGATTCGAGCAATAGGGACAGCCGAGCGGGCAGCGATGGGTCAGTTCGGCCAAAAGCCCAATCGGCGGCGCGAGGCGGACTTCACTCATAGCTCGACCATTTTCTTGGCCGATAAATCAGCCAGAAGATTACGTACATCCGTTTCGATACGGCTGCGTTCGCCTTTATAGGTCGCACAAAGATCGTCGATAATCTCGACGAGGCTTCGGGCGCCGTCGCATCTTTGAAGGATCGCGGCGGCGACGGGATCGGCGCGGACGATACGCTCGGGCGCCAAGAGAACGAAGCCGCCGCGCGCCTCGTCCTTGTTTAATCGCACGCCGCGCGGCAGTCGCGGCCGGGCGGTGGTCGCAATATCGTCGGCCGCGCTCATGCGGGCGTCGGCGTCCAGGCGCCCGGCGGAATATTGCCCTCGACATAGGCGTGCATCAGCGCATCGCTCATCGCCCAGAGGATGTCGCATTTGTATCTGAGCGCGCCAAGCGCGGCCTGCTGATCTTCCGGCGTCATCGCGTTCTTCTTTACATAGTCGAGCGCGAAATCCGAGTCGCGCTGCGCCTGCGACGGACGAGCGGTAAAATAGGATAGCGTCTCTTTCGAGACGAAGTCGTAATTGGCGAGCATGCCGGACACCCGTTCGCCGATGATAACCGGAGAAAAGAGTTCGGTCAGGGAGGAGGCGATCGCCTCCAGCAAGCTGCGCGTGGCGCAAAATTGAACATAGGCGTCAACGGCGTAGCGGGTGATCGGGAGGATGCCGCGGCGCGACAGGACGAGTTCGCGATCCAACCCCAGCCCTTCGGTCAGCATGAGCCAGCGATGGATGCCGCCTTCGCCGTCCTTTTCGCCGTCATGATCGATGATGCGTCCGCGCCATTCGCGACGGAGCGCCGGATCTTCGATGCGAGCGAGAATCGTGGCGTCCTTGACCGGTATCGTCGCTTGATAATGGTAGCGGTTGAGCGCCCAGGCCTGCAATTGCGCCTTGGTGCAGCGCCCCTCGCGCATCAAAGCATGCAGCGGATGAAGATTATGGTAGCGCTCGGCCCCGATGGCGCGCAGCGCCGCCTCGAGTTCGGACGGCGACATGACGCCGCTCACAACACGACCTCCATCCCGTCGTAGGCGATTTCCCATCCTGCCGCTTCGACCGCGCGATGCTCGGCCGAACCCTCGATCAGGGCCGGATTTGAATTGTTGATATGGATGAATATTTTGCGGCCGATCGGAAGCTCGGCGAGCGCGGCGATGGAACCTTCCGGCCCAGACATGGACACATGCCCCATGCGGCGCGCGCTTTTTTGCATCAGCCCCTGCGATAATAGCTCATCATCCGTATAGGTCGTGCCGTCAAAGAAAAGCACGTCGGCGCCGCTGAGTCTTTCGCGGAAAGCCGGCGTGACTTTCGCGCAAGCAGGCGCATACACGACCCGCTTGCCGTGAGCCCTCAGCTCCAGCGCGATCGTCGTCTCGCCTTCTTCGCCAAGGGCGACGACATCGCCCTCTTGCCATAAGGCGACTTTTCCCGGCGCGGCGAAAGCCTCAATTCGCAGGCCGGCGATCGGTTCGAACGGCGTCGTAAAACTGACGGTCCGCCGTCCCACGCATTCATCCGACAAGACATCGAAAACAGGATTGCCCGCAATCGCCGTCAGCGTCGCAGATGTCGCGTGGAGCGTGAATGTCTGTCTCTCGCGCAAAGTAAGCAGGCCTGCAATATGGTCTACATCGGCGCTTGTGGCGATGACCGCCCTTATCGGACTGTCGCGCCGGCCCGTTCTCGGATGGAGCGCCGGCCGGTCA
>JASLHV010000331.1 GCA_030153205.1 Roseiarcus sp.
CAAGATCGTCGACCGCAAGAAGGATATGATCCTGGTCTCAGGGTTTAACGTCTATCCCAACGAGATCGAGGAAGTCGTCGCGCACCACCCTGGCGTCGCCGAATGCGCAGCGGTCGGCGTTCCCGACAAGGGATCAGGCGAAGCGGTTATGCTTTTCGTCGTCAAACGTGACCCGACCCTGACCAAAGAGGCGCTGGCCGCGTTTTGCGCCACCGAGCTCACAGGCTACAAGCGGCCGCGTCATATCGAATTCCGCAGCGATTTGCCGAAAACCAATGTCGGTAAAATCCTGCGTCGGGAGCTCCGGGACGAAGCGGCGAAGATGATGAAGCCGGAGGCGACAGCCGCCTAACCGTTCGTCTTTCCCAGACCATAACTCATCATATTCTTGAACATGTTCTGGAACTGATCGGGCGCAAAGGACATCCAACTGCGCAGGATCGATTCCGGCGAGACGCTGTCGAGCTGCGCCATCATCCGCCTTTCGATCTCGTCCATGACTTTCGTCTGCATGGGCCTGACGTCGGGCAGACCGAAGAATTCGCGCGCCTCGGCCGGCGTGCAATCGAAATCGAACGTGATTTTCATGAGGACGGCTTTCCTGCGGATGCTGCGCGACGACTCCCCGGCTCAGCTTGGCTGGCTCGCGAGGGCGTCGTCAAGTCGCGCCCGCCAGCCGCCTATTCCGCGTCTCTGAAGCCCAGATAACGCGAGGCCGAGCGACCTTCGTCGACGACGTTAGTCTTGAAACTCGCTACCCCTCAGCGCCCTAATGAGAGACGGCCTGCAAGGCCGCAGCGTAACGCGTCAACACGTCGGCGACGCATTGGAATGCGGCGCTGTCGGGGCAGGCCCGGATTTCCGCTTGAGCCTGGCGAGACACAGACGCCACTGTCGGACGCGGAGACACGGTGAAGCCGCGGGTCGCGCCGTACTGATCGGGGGACCGGCCGCCAGCGAAGGATGGACCTGATGCGACCATGCAGGCCAAAATCAGTGCGGCAGCAACGCCAACGCGGATAGGCTGGTGATCGCGGTGCGCCAATCTCGGCCTCTCTCGGGCTATCTGAGCGATTGTTACTCGCCAGTGATTAACAGAATAAGCTGCTGCAAGTTCGGCATAAAGATGGTCGCGCGCCGATCGATCTTGAAACCTACGCCAAATCCGAACGTTTGCGCAAAGAGAGCAAGTAGCGCTTTAACGACATTTCGATCAAGAGGCTCGTCTTTTGAACGATTCCCCAGCTTTGGTGTGGTTTCGTGACGATCTTCGTCTCGATGATCAGCCAGCCCTCGCCGCCGTCGGGCGGCGGCCGGCGCTGTTCGTCTTTGTTTTCGATGAAGAGAGCTCAGGGCTGCGGCGGTTGGGCGGCGCGTCAAAGTGGTGGCTCGCCCATTCCTTGGCCGCTCTCGCCGCCTCCGTAGCCGCCATTGGCGGCCGGCTCGATATCCTGCGCGGCGAGGCAGGCCAGATCGTTCCGGCCTTAGCGGCGGCCTGCGGCGCTTCCGAAGTCTATTGGACCCGGCGGTATGGCGGGCCGGAGGTCGCGCTCGATAATGCGATCGAGGCGACGCTCGTCAAGAATGGCGTGAAGGCGCTGAGTTTCAACGGACAGTTGCTGCGGGAGCCCTGGGAGGTCGTCAACGGCTCTGGCCACGCCTTCCGCGTGTTCACCCCGTTTTGGAAGCGGCTGCGTGGATTGGGCCCGTTCCACGCTCCTACGCGCGCCCCGATCCGTCTCGACAGCGTAGCTTGGCCAAAGGACGGGCCTAAACGGGTCAAGCTCGAGGAGCTAGGGCTGACTCCGACGAGGCCGGATTGGTCCGGCGGCCTCGCCGAGACATGGCGGCCGGGCGAAGCCGGCGCGAAAGAGAGATTGCGGCGCTTTCTCGATGACGCGCTCGCCGCTTATCCCAAAGCGCGCGACGATCTTGCCGGCGAGACGACGTCACGCCTCTCGCCGCACTTGCGTTTTGGCGAAATCTCGGCGCGTCGCGTCGCCGCCGCGATCGAGAACGCGCTCGCTGATGGCGCGCCGACCGCCGCCTGTGAGAAATACCTCAGCGAATTGGCGTGGCGAGAGTTTTCGTACTCTCTTCTCTACAACTTTCCCGACCTCGCAAAAAAGAACTGGAACGCCGGTTTCGATAGTTTCCCTTATCTCAACGACAAAAAAGCTTTTAATGCTTGGAGCAACGGAGAGACCGGCTATCCGATCGTCGACGCCGGCATGCGCGAGCTTTGGCATACCGGCTATATGCATAATCGCGTTCGCATGATCGCCGCCTCCTTTCTCATCAAGCATCTCTTATGCAACTGGCGGCGCGGCGAAGGCTGGTTTTGGGATACGCTTTGCGACGCCGACCCGGCGAACAATCCGGCGAGCTGGCAGTGGGTCGCCGGCTCCGGCGCGGACGCCGCGCCCTATTTCCGCATCTTCAATCCGGTCCTCCAGGGCCGCAAATTCGATCCCGAGGGCGCCTATGTCCGGCGCTGGGCGCCGGAACTCGCCAAAATCTCTCACGCCCATATTCATGCGCCATGGATGGCCCCGGCGGACGAATTGCGCGCCGCCGGAGTCACGCTCGGGCGCGACTATCCCGAGCCGATTGTCGACCACGCTTTCGCCCGCAAGCGCGCCCTCGCCGCCTATCAGGCGACCCGCGAATGATCAGCCGCCGCCGGGCGGCGCGAGCTGCCTGCAGGCCCGCCCGCCGTCAATCATTCCTTTGGCCAAACGACGCCCAATGCCGGCGCACGCTTTGGCCCGTCTTGACGGGGGCGACGACGCAACGCAAAAGTCGAGCCCGGCTGGCCGCTTCGGCCTCGAAAGACCCCATGACCGCCGTCACGCTGATCGATAATTACGATAGTTTCACCTTCAACCTCGTCCATTATCTCGGCGCGCAAGGCGCCGAGGTGACGGTGTGGCGCAACGACGCCATTTCGGTCAGCGATGTCATGACTTCAAAACCTGACGCCATCGTTCTCTCGCCGGGCCCCTGCACCCCAAACGAAGCTGGCATTTGTCTTGATCTTGTCCGTGCCGCCAGCGAGACGACGCCGATCCTCGGCGTTTGCCTGGGGCATCAGGCGATCGGCCAGGTCTTTGGCGGATCGGTGATCCGCGCGCCTTTGCCGATGCATGGCAAGCTGTCGCGCATTTCGCACAATGGACGTGGCGTCTTCCGTGGTGTCAATGGTTCGTTCCAGGCGACGCGCTATCACTCGTTGATCATTGATCGCAAAAGCGCGCCGCCCGACCTCGAAATCACCGCCGAGACCGAAGACGGCCTGATCATGGGGATTTCGCATCGCGCGACGCCGACCCATGGCGTGCAATTTCATCCCGAGAGTATTCTGACCGAACACGGTCACCTCGTGTTGCGCAACTTCCTCGATCTCGCCGGCGCTTTCAACGCCGCCCAGCGCGTGAACTGAGGGGCTGCAGCGGAATGGAAGCCTTTAAGCCTCTTATCGCCAAAGTCGCGACAGGCGCGACGCTGACCCGCGCCGAAGCGACGACAGCCTTTGACGCGATGCTCTCGGGCGAGGTGACGCCGGCGCAAATGGGCGGTTTCCTGATGGCCTTGCGCACGCGCGGCGAGAGCATCGAGGAGATCACCGGCGCCGTCGAGGCCATGCGCGCCAAAATGCTGCGCGTCAAGGCGCCGAAGAACGCCGTCGACGTCGTCGGCACCGGTGGCGACAATTCCGGTTCGTACAATGTTTCGACGCTGGCGGCGCTGATCGTTGCGGCCTGCGGCGTTCCGGTCGCGAAACATGGCAATCGCGCACTGTCGTCGCGCTCCGGCGCGGCCGATACGCTTGGCGCGCTCGGACTGAAAATTGGCCTGCCGCCAGAAGGTGTCGAGCGCTGCATTCGCGAAGCGGGGATTGGCTTCATGATGGCGCCGACGCATCACGCCGCGATGCGCCATGTCGGCCCTGCCCGCGTCGAACTCGGCACGCGCACCATTTTCAATCTGCTCGGCCCCCTCTCCAACCCGGCTGGCGTGCGGCGTCAGTTGATTGGCGTCTTTTCCGCGGCCTGGCTCGAGCCGATGGCGCAGGTCCTGCGCAATCTCGGCTCGGAGAAGATTTGGGTCACCCATGGCGGCGACGGGCTCGACGAGATCACCACCGCGGCCGCGACCAGCATCGTCGAACTCAACGACGGCGGGATCCGAACCTTTGAAATCACGCCGGAGGAATTTGGGCTGAAGCGAGCCCAGCCGGCGGATTTGAAGGGAGGCGACGCGGCCCATAACGCCGCGGCGCTCACCGCCGTCCTGGAAGGCGCGAGGAACGCATATCGTGACATCGCCCTGCTCAACGCCGCTGGAGCCCTTGTAGTCGCTGACAAGGCGCGCAATCTTGGCGAGGGCGTCGAAGGCGCCGCCAAGGCGCTCGATTCTGGTGCGGCGCGCGCGACGCTCGCTAAACTCGTTGAAGTCTCTAATGCGTAAGAGGTGATGCGAACGGGAGCCGCAGTGTCCGACATTCTGCAGAAGATCGAGACTTATAAACGCCGCGAGATCGCGGATGCGAAAGTGCGCGTACCGCGCGCCACGCTCGAGCGCGAGATTCAAAACCAGAGCCCGCCGCGCGGCTTCGTCAAGGCGATCGAGCGCGACATCGCCGCCGGCCGCTTCGCCCTGATCGCCGAGATCAAGAAGGCCAGCCCGTCGAAAGGACTGATCCGCGAACATTTCGACCCGCCCGCTCTCGCCAAGGCCTATCAGGAAGGCGGCGCGGCTTGCCTTTCGGTTCTGACGGACGCGCCCTCGTTTCAGGGCAAGCCGGAATATCTCGGCAAAGCGCGCAACGCCACGCGCCTGCCAGTCCTGCGGAAAGACTTTCTCTTCGATTCCTATCAGGTGCTCGAAGCGCGCGCGTGGGGCGCCGATTGCATCCTCATCATCATGGCCTGCGTCGACGACGAAGGCGCGCGCACGTTGAACAAGACCGCGCATGATCTCGGCCTCGACGTTCTGGTCGAAGTCCACAACGAGAAAGAGCTGCACCGCGCCCTCGCCTTGGAGGCGCGGCTGATCGGCATCAACAATCGTGACCTGCGTACCTTCCACACATCGCTCGAAGTCGCCGAGAAGCTTGCGCCCTTGGTTCCGAAAGACCGCATCCTGGTCGGCGAAAGCGGCATTTCGAAACATGCCGATTGCCGCCGGCTCGCCCAAGCCGGGATCGAGACTTTCCTGGTCGGCGAGTCGCTGATGCGCCAGGACGATGTCAGCGCGGCCACACGCGCGCTGTTGACGGGCAACGAAGCGGCGCCGAAGAAAGCGCGTCATTGACAAAATTGACCCATGTCGGCGCTTCCGGCGAAGCGCGTATGGTCGATGTTTCGTCGAAGGACGACACTCAACGCGTCGCCGTTGCGGAAGGCCGCGTGGTCATGAACCCTGCGACGCTGAGCTTGATCCTCGAAGGCGACATGAAGAAGGGCGACGTGCTAGGCGCGGCGCGCATCGCCGGCATCATGGCGGCCAAACGCACTCATGAGCTGATCCCGCTTTGCCATCCTCTGCTACTGACCAGCGTCGCCGTCGACATCAAGCCGGACGCCGCCCTGCCCGGCCTCGCCTTGCGCGCCGAAATCAAGACGCGCGGCCAGACCGGAGTCGAGATGGAGGCCCTGACCGCCGTATCGATCGCCTGCTTGACGATCTACGACATGGCCAAGGCCGTCGATCGCGGCATGCGGATCGAAGGCGTGCGGCTCCTCGAAAAGAGCGGCGGCAAGTCCGGCGCATGGCGTAGCGAGAAATGAGCGCTGCCGGCCTGATCTCGGTCGAAGAGGCCCTCGCGCGGGTGCTCGCCTCGGCGAAGTCGCCACTTCCCGCTGAAAGCGCCCCCGTCGAGGACGCGCTTGGCCGGGCCTTGGCGGAGGATATACACGCGCTCCGTACCCAGCCGCCCTTCGCCAATTCGGCCATGGACGGCTATGCGTTGATCGCCGCCGATACGGCAGCGGGATCGGCGCGGCTGAAGATCATCGGCGAATCCGCCGCCGGTCGCGCCTTTGAAGGCGTGGTGAAGCGCGGCGAGGCGGTCCGCATTTTCACCGGGGCGCCCATGCCGCAAGGCGCCGATACAGTGCTGATTCAGGAGAACGCCACGCGGGACGGCGACATGCTTACCGCCAAGGCCGCCGAAGCGCCGCGGCGCAATGTACGAATGGCGGGCGTGGACTTCTCGGACGGCGAGCCTCTGCTTACCGCCGGACGCCGCTTGAGCCCACGCGATCTGGCGCTTGCCGCCGCTGCCAACCATGCGACATTGTCGGTACGTCGGCGGCCGCGCGTCGCGATCTTGGCGACGGGCGATGAACTCGTTCGGCCGGGGGCCGCGCGCGGCCCGGCGCAGATTGTCGCGTCAAACAATTACGCCGTCGCTGGAATCGTCGCCGCTTTGGGCGGCGAGGCCATCGATCTTGGCATCGCCTCCGACGATATGAAAGCGCTGGCGGAAAGTTTCACTCGAGCTGCGGCGAGCAAAGCCGATATTCTCGTTACGCTCGGCGGCGCATCCGTCGGCGACTACGACCTCGTTCAAAAGGCCTTGGTCGATGCCGGGCTCGAATTGGGTTTCTGGCGCATTGCGATGCGCCCCGGTAAGCCGCTGATGCATGGCAGGCTGGGCGCGATGATTGTTCTCGGCCTGCCCGGCAACCCGGTTTCCTCCGTCGTTTGCGCCACGCTGTTCCTGCGCCCGCTCGTGCTCGCCTTGCTTGGCGATCCTGGCGCCGCTGCAGATTTGAGCGAAGGCGCCATTCTCGGCGCCGATGTCGGCGAGAACGACGTACGACAGGACTATCTGCGCGGGACGCTCACGCAGGCGGATGGCGCCTGGCGCGCGACGCCGGTTGCGAGCCAGGATTCCTCGCTGGTCAAATTGCTCGCGCAAAGCCAATGCCTGATCGTCCGCAAGCCAAATGCGCCGGCGGCGAAACGCGGCGAGGCCTGCCGGATTATCAGGCTTGACGCTTTGGGGCTTTGAGACGAGCCGATAAGTGCGACGAAAGAATGCGTCTCTTTATGCGGCGCGCGCCAATCGGCGGGTTAGCGTGGCGGCGCGGGGCTTGCCGCGCGGCGCTCACTCATCGCCATGCTGTTCGGACTGAATCCGTTTGCTATCTTGCCCACGCTCCTTCGTGTGCTGTTGCTTGTCCCGGTTCGACAGGATGACGTTATCCCCAACGCTATCCCGAGGAAGGTTGTGCATCGCGCCAACGCCTGCCCCCTTCCCTCGAGCGCCCAAGGCCACGTGTTTTCGATTGCCGTTCGCCATTTTTGCACCTCCTCTTGTTATTGAAACTGGCGGAGCAAGCCATGCTGCGATCGTGTCGGGCCTTACTTCATCGGGCAACATAATCTGCGGCGACTCGACGCGATGTCATAACGCTAGTACGTACTGCTCACCTTCGATAACTCCCTTTCCGCCCTCGTTTCCTAAGGCGTTTCGCAATGAGTGATGCAATAAACCGCTGGAGCGACAGCATAGTTCCCAAGAACCTCACTCTTGCTCTGCCGAACCGTGACGGCTGCTTAGGCATCGATAAAACATCAGGAGTCGCGGGTCTGCCGCGCCATTGACGCATTCGCGCCACAAGTCCCCGCCAGTGTTGGCGACTCAGGGGCGCTTTCAAAAATATTCTCGAATTAGCGGACGATCATTCAATGAAGTTCGAACGTAAAGTCTCGTCCGCCCTTGCGAGCGCAGCGCTGACGGTCGCTCTAACTTGCGTCGCCTTCGCGCAAGGGTCGTCCCCGAACCCGCGCATCGCTTTGGTGATCGGCGAGGCGGCGTATCCCGATCATCCGCTGGCGACGACAGCGAATGACGCCGGCCTCATCGCGCAAACTCTACAGGCGGCGGGCTTCGATGTGGTCGGTGCGCGCGACCTCGATGAGAAGTCGCTTCGGCAAGCCTTGCGAGACTTCCTTGACAAGTCGAACGCAGCAGGCCCCGACGGCGTCGATTTCGTTTATCTGTCGGGCCGCGCGCTTCAATATGCCGGCGACAATTATTTCGTACCTGTCGATGCTCAAATCGCGCGTGACGTCGATGTTCCCATCGAGACGGTAAAGATCACCGATTTCACTCACGCTCTGGCCGCCGTCACAGGCCGTTCGCATATCATCGTCATCGATGGCGCCCGTGCGAACAATTACGCCTTGCAAACGCCGCTTGCCCCTGGCCTTGCGCTGATCGATCCGGAGAAGGGAGAGCTTCTCGCCTTCAATGCGGCGCCGGGCACGGTCGCGCCCGAAGAGACGGGGTCGTTCGGCGTTTTTGGCAAGGATCTCGCCGGGGCGCTGCGGCAGGGCGGCGTGCCGCTCGAGGATATTTTCGCGCAAACGCGGGTCCAGGTCAGCCAGGATACGCAAGGCGCCGTTGTCCCGTGGAGCGCTTCGGCCCTTGCGGCGCCTGTCTTTATCTTTGACCGGGCCGCTGACTCGCCGCCGCCCGCCGCCGTGGCCGCAAGTGAGGCTCTATCGCACGCCCCTCTGCGTACCCTTGGGCCAGAGCGGGCTTATACCGCCGCCATCGCACGCGACACTTTCGCCGGGTATCAGGAATATGTCGCGGCTTATCCGAATTCGCCCGAGGCGCGGCGGGTCCGCGCCATGCTTGCGGCGCGCCGCGAGGCCGCATTCTGGCGCCATAGCGTTGGCGAAAATTCGCCGCGCGCCTATTGGACTTACGTCAAGCGCTACCCCAACGGGCCTCACGTCGCTGACGCGTCGCGTCGCTTGACGCTGCTCTCTCAGCCGGAGGCGCCGCCGCCCGATTTTGAGCCGGTCGATTTCGCCGACTTGCCGCCGCCGCCCCCTGACGAAGGCTTCTATGAGGAAAGGCCAGTGGCCTATTTTGGCGGCGATGATTATGGGCCGCCGCCACCACCACCGCCGCCCGACTTTGCACCCAATTATGGCGATGACTGGCGCGATCTACCGCCGCCGCCTCCGCCTCAGCCGAACGCTTACGGATATCTGCCTGTCTTGCCGATCGCCGTCCCGCTGATCGCAGGCGCGATCGCAATTGATTATCGTCTGCATCATAAGCGCGGCGAGGCTGCGCCGCCGAATAATGGCGTTGCGCCAGCGCCTCCTCCGGGCGCGCCCGCAGCAGCGCCAGGACGTGCGCCACGATCAGAGCAGACGGCGGCGCCTTCGCCCGCCGCTCCCCCGCCGCTGCCGAAAGGCGTAAAGCCGAAACCGCCGCCGCCGCCGCAAGCAGCGCCCGCGCCATTGCTCATTCCCGGAACGCAAGGCGCACGGCCCGTTTCGACTGCGCCCGCCGCCAATCTGCCGCGTCCAGCGCCGGGGCAACCCGCTCCGCCTCAACCTGCGGGCCAAGGGACGCCGGCCGCTGCGCCTGCCGCGCCCAACGCCGCGCCTATTACCGCCCCGCCGGCCGCCCATGTCGTCCCACCCGCAACGAATGCCGCGCCCCAACCGCCAGGCGTGCGCCAGCTTCCAACGCCAGCGCAGACGCCTGCACCGACGGCGCCGCCATCGGATGGCCGCACGCCTGCGCCTTCTCCGTCCCCCGCTAAGCCAGTCGCACCCACATCACAGCCAGGCGTGATCACGCCGCCGGGCGGCGCGGTTGCGCCTAATCACGCTTTACCGACGCCGGCGGCGCCTCAGCTCAAGCCCGCCGCGCCGGCAGGCGCGCCGCAAACGCCAGCCGCACCGCCGCGCACCGAAGGCAAGCCCGTCACGCCGATAGCGCCGCCCCCGCCAAATACGGCGCCGACAGGAGGCGCGCCGTCGCAGTCTCCTAATCACACCTTGCCGACGCCGGCCGCGCAACAGCCAAAGCCCGAAGCTTCGCCGTCAACGCCGGCGCCAGCCGCGCCGGTTCATGCGCCGGAGATGCGGCATGACGGGCCGAAATCCGAAACGCCGATCCTCCAGCCCGCGGCGCCAAAAGCGCCGACCGGGACGCCGCCGGCCATCAAACAGACGCCGCTTGAGACAAAGCCGGTTCAGCCAGCGCCGCCGGCACCCACTCCGCGCACTGCGCCGCCGGCCG
Source organism: Roseiarcus sp. (assembly GCA_030153205.1). Lineage (GTDB taxonomy): Bacteria > Pseudomonadota > Alphaproteobacteria > Rhizobiales > Beijerinckiaceae > Roseiarcus. The sequence goes on from JASLHV010000331.1 coordinate 10,067, forward strand.
CCACCGTTGCGCCGCAAGCGAAGCCCGTTGCGCCGGCCGCGCCGGCGCATGCGCCGCCTCCGCCAACGCTTGCTCCGATAGCGCCTCAACCGAAGGCCGTCGCGCCCGCCCCCGCGGCCCCGCCAGCGCATGCGGCTCCCCCGCCGACGCCTGCTCCTGCGGCGCCCCAACCGAAGCCCGTCGCGCCCGCCCCAGCGGCGCCGCAGGCGCCTTCGCCACACGCTCCGGCTCCGTCGCCGACGGCGTGCAACAAGCCGCCCTGCCCGAAATAGTAGAACGTACTTTTCGGCCGGGGCATTGCTTTCCAGGATGCGGTTGGACAGGCCGCAAGGATGCGCCTGTCGGCGGATCGGCGAGGTCGACTCGTTGGGGACGGGGACCAGAAAATTCGCCGAACCGAATAGCGCGCCTTCTCCTCGCCGCCTGTCGCGCAAAGCAAAAATCTGCCCTAACATGCCAGCGGAAACGCCATAGGGGACCGGCTTACGGCCGCCCAAAACAGGAGCGACCTTTAGTGATCGAAGAGCCGCCTCTTCTGACAATCGCCCGCAATATCCAGCGGCCAAGCGCCGCCGAGATCGAACGATTCCGCGGCGTCCCGACCAGCTTTCTCTGCGACGCGATGAGCGGCGATGGCGCGCTCGACTGGCGCATCAAGCCGATCGCCATGACCGCAATGCTCGGCGTCGCACTGACCTGCCAATGCGGGCCGGCGGACGTGCTGCCGCTGAAAAACGCCGTAGCCATGAGCCAGCCCGGCGACGTGCTCGTGGTTTCGACCAGTGAATATACGGCCACCGCCGTCGTCGGCGATCTCCTGCTCGGCGTCGCCAAGAACCGCGGCGTCGCCGGCTTCGTCACCGATGGATTAGTGCGCGATCGTATCGACGTCGAGGCGCTGCAACTGCCGGTCTACGCCATGGGCGTCACACCAAATTCGCCGCATAGCAAAGGCCCCGGCTCGATCGGCCTGCCCATCATCTGCGGCGGCCGCGCTGTCGGATCCGGCGACATTGTCGTCGGCGACCGCGACGGCGTGGTGATCGTGCCCCATGCGCAGATCGGCGAGGTACTGAAGAATCTCGATCGCGTGAAGGCGATGGAGTCAAAGGCTTCGGCCGCGGTGCGCGGCGGATCAAAGAACGTCGAAGACGTTACGCCACTGACGCCTGAGAACAGAATTCGCTGGGTTTAGTCTCCCCTTCACTCCAGGGTACGTCATCCCGCAAAACGAGAAGCAACGGAACCGCCGCGCTCGCAGGAGAGTCCTTACTGGATTCGCGCTATCGCGTTCAATGACTGAGGAACACCATGATCGACTTCCCCATCATCGACTCCCACATCCACCTCCTCGACCAAAAGCGCTTCAGCTATTCCTGGGCTGCCGGCGCGCCGAAGCTCAATCGCGATTGGACCGTCGACGACCTCGTTGCTTACGCCAAACCCTATGAGATCGAAGGCCTCGTCTTCGCCGAAGTCGACGTCGACATACCACAACATCTCGACGAAGCGGCCTGGGTCGAAAGCCTTGCGCAGAAGGACAAGCGCGTCAAAGGCTGCGTCGCCTGCCTGCCTCTGGAGCAAGGCGAAGCAATCGAAGCCGATATGGCCAAGATATCAAAACTATCGGTCGTGCGCGGCGTGCGGCGCCTCATCCAAAACCAGCCGGATCCGGACTATGTCCTGCGGCCGGCCTTTCTGGAAGCGTTGAAGCTGTTGCCGAAATACAATCTCCTCTTCGACATCTGCATCTTCCACCATCAACTGCCGAATACGCTCGAAATGGTCCGGCGCTGCCCGGAAGTCTCTTTCGTACTCGACCATATCGCCAAGCCGGGAATCAAAGCCGGCCTTCTCGATCCCTGGCGACAACATTTACGCGAACTGGCGGCTTTCCCGAACGTCGTCTGCAAGATTTCCGGCGTCTCTACCGAGGCGGATCACGCAGCTTGGACACGAGAACAGCTTCGTCCTTACATCGATCATGTCGTCGATTGTTTCGGCCCCGATCGCATTCTTTTCGGCGGCGACTGGCCGGTGTCTGAGCTTGCCGGCGCCTACCGGCAATGGGTCGATGTCTTGGACTGGGCGACGAGCGGCATGACGCCGGTGGAAAAGCGCAAGCTCTTCCGCGACAACGCCATCAAGACCTATCGACTGAATGTGTGATGGATAGGATCACGCTTCAGCGCCAGGGCTATAGCGTCAGGGCTTTGCGCGAACTGGCGCGACGGCGCCTGCCGCGCATGGTCTTCGATATGGTCGACGGCGCCGCGGGCGATGAAATCACCATGCGCCGCAACGAGGCGGCGCTGGCCGAGATCGCTTTCGTACCGAAACTGCTGGAAGGCGCGCCGAAGCGCGATCAGAGCGTAGAGCTCTTAGGTCTCCATCTTCCCTCCCCGATCATCGTCGGCCCGACCGGCCTTGCCGGCCTGCTCTGGCCGCATGCCGAGATCGAAACCGCGCGCGCCGCCGCAAAATTCGGTACGGTCTATACGACAAGTCACGCCTCGACGTCGACGATCGAGGCGATCGGCGCGGCCTCTTCCGGGCCAAAATGGATGCAGGTGTTCCTGTTCAAAGACCGCGGCATTACGGCCGAATTCGCCAGCCGCGCCAA